>JAZNOH010000041.1:0-3146 GCA_045580715.1 Clostridia bacterium | reverse complement strand
ATTTTATGGAGAATTTCTATCTCAATAGCCTTTTTTAATAGTTTATCTCCACCGTAACCACAATCATTATCCTTAAACCCAATCATAAACATAGGCGTTGAAACAGAGAGATTAACTTCCTTCTTTTTCTGAGAAATTTCTTTTGGTTCATCAGGGTAAATTCTTTTGATTTCTTCATCAAAAGGATTATTGTTTAAAATTGAACTATCTACAACTTCAAAAACTTCTTTAACATCAAAATCGCCTGTTAAAAATAAGGTCATATTAGATAAATTATAAAAGGTGTTATAGCATTTATATAGTAATTCATTATTAATTTTTGATATTGAATCAATAGTTCCTGCGATATCTATTTTTACAGGATTATTTTGATAAAGACAGGATAGCAAATTAAAAAATACTCTCCAATCAGGATTATCGTCATACATATTTATCTCCTGACCGATAATTCCTTGTTCCTTTTGAACACTCTCGGCAGTAAAATATGGTTTTTGAACATAATCCATCAATACCTTTAGGTTCTCACAAAAATTTGAGGTTGCAGAAAAAAGGTATGCTGTCATATTAAAGCTTGTGAATGCATTGGCGTTGCCACCAAGCTTTGAAAAACTATCAAAAACATTTGTGCCATCAGGCTGGTCGAAAAGCTTATGTTCAAGATAATGTGCAATCCCGTCAGGAACCTTAGTTGGCGCTTTTTCACCGGGGACAATAAACTCGGAGTCCACAGAGCCATATTTTGTGCCAAAAATAGCATAGCTTGAGCTATATCCCTTTCTTGGCATAATATATATATTAAGACCACTTGGGTGTTTTTTGTAATAAAGCACTTCATTGGTTTTAACATTTTTATTGCAAATCATATTCATTTAGCTATAATCCTTTCTGTCAATTTTTGCCTGCAAGAAAATAAACTGTGTTTTCTTTGATGCGAGGAGCAACTCTCATAACATCCTCTGTTGTAATATTTAAAATATCTTTTTTATATTTTTCAATATCCGAGCTAATTCCAAGATAGATGCAATCAAGAGCATACATTTGCATATAGCGTTGGTCATCGTAGTAGGTATTCAAACTATTGATAATTGCATTTTTGGAAGATGACATTTCTTCATCAGAGATTTCGCCGTTCTTCAAAGCATTTAATTGGGCAATAGTCTCTTGATAGGCCTTGTCGAAATTAGAAAATTCAATCCCTGCATCAACAAATAAAATTCCTTTGAATTTATTAAGACTGCTTGAAGCATAGTAAGCAAGGCTCAGCTTTTCTCTTACATTATTGAAAAGCTTTGAGTGAGTGCCTGCACCAAATATACTGTTGGCAACAACTAAAGCAGGGTAGTCTTTTTGAGATGCATCAATTCCTGTTGTAAATCCAATTGAGAGTTTGCCTTGTGTCACATCAAGCTTATCGGTGACATTTTTGATATCTTGAGTATCCTTGATAATATTTGATTGTGGTATTTGGGCTTTCATAAACGGAATATCCCTTATAAAATCCTTTATAAGAACACATGCTTCATTTATATTGGCATCCCCGCATATAAAAATATCAATTTGTGATGAAGATATAATATTTTCATAATGTGAGAAAAGATTTTTTTCATCAATTTCATTAACAGCGTCTTTTGTTCCAAATCTTGTCAATGCATAAACATCATCTTTGCACACTTCCTCATTACATCTCATTTGAGCGTATGCTCTTTTATCATTAATAAGGGAGTTTATTCTGTCAATAACAGTTTTCTTTTCTCTATCCACAATATCTTTTTTGAATGAATTGTCTTTTACCAAAGGTTTAAAAATAACATTTAATAATAATTTTAAAAGCTCATTTGTAAGTTTTTCATTTTCAGGTGCATATTTATCAGAAATTGTCTCAGCATCAAAGAAGATGACCTGGTTATCACCACTTTTCATAACCCCTGAGTTAAGAGTTGCACCATATAAATTTTGCAAATGTTTATTTATTTCCAATGTTGTTTTGAGTGTACTGCAACCACTTTTTAAAGTATATGATAAAACAGCATTTTTTGAGGCCTCTTTTTCTGATAATGGCCGTCTTAAATAAACACCGACAACATTTGTTTTAAATTTATTCATTTCAATATAATGCAGTGATATATTATCATTTATTTTTATTGTTTCCAAAATATAAAACTCCTTCAAATTCATTAATATCCATTATTTTACAACTAAATTGTCAATATGTCAACTATCCAACAAAGCTTTCTATATCTTCAAATGTTAAATTTTTGTGAAGAGCAAGATTTATTCCATTTGCAACTGTCTTTGATGTTTTTTCAATCACAGAGTCAATATCTTTTGGAGTTACCATTAGAGAACCTATATTTTTTGATAATGCTTCTTTAATCAATCGGTTTTTCTTTTCATCTCCTAATATGTCTTCATTAATATCATTCATAGCCATATCTATAGAGTCGCTTGCAATTGTGACAGCATCAACAACAGTGGGAACACCAATAGCAAGGACTTTAACTCCCAAGGTTTTTTCATCGAGTCTTGCTCGGGAATTCTCAACACCTGCACCAGGATTTATGCCTGTATCAGAAAGTTGAATTGTTGTGCTTATTCTATCAAGACTACGCGATGCTAACGCATCAACTGCGATAACAAGGTCAGGCTTGACCTGTTCAATGACACCCTTAATAATTTGTGCAGTTTCCATTCCTGTTGTTCCAAGAACACCGGGCGCAATTGCACAAACTGATGTGATATCGTCATTTAGAAAATCCTTAAATTGTTCTTTCATATGGTTTGTAACCATAAGCTTTGAAATAACATCAGGTCCCAAGGCATCGGGGGTTATGCGCTTGTTTCCAAGTCCAACTACAAGAGTTTTTGTTTTTTTATCTATCTTTGTAAGGTTTTTTATTTCTTCTGCCAATAGTCTGCAAGCATCCTCATAAACCTCTACACTGTATTTTATGTCGGGTGCTTCAATTGTAACATATGTTCCGATTGGTTTACCCAAAGCACGAACTCCGTTATCATTTGTTATTTTGATTTTAGTTGTTGTGATACCTTCGTTTTTTGTAATTTTTACATCTACTCCGTCGATTTCTTCTTTATCTTTTGCATTTTCAGAGTACATTTCTCTTGCTTCCAAAGCCAAATCTGTTCTT
>JAZNOH010000040.1:0-2555 GCA_045580715.1 Clostridia bacterium | reverse complement strand
GTCCTCTATTTGAGTTCCAGCAGATTCACATATAATTGTTGGTGTAAGATTTTTCTTATATATAATTTCTGCAACATATGAAAAGTCTGGTCCAAAAACTGTATCCTCGAATGTTAAATGCTTCTTTTCCCCACCCTTTGTATATTCTATTTTACTAAAGTGTGAATGAAAAATTTTAAGTCTATCTAAACCTAATTTGTTTTCAATTTTATCAAATATTTCTAAGAAACTATCATATGAATTTAATCCACCAAGTGTTCTTGCATTCAAGTGGCCAAAATCTATTGTAGGTAAAAGCCTATCATCTAATGAACATAATTCTAAAACTTCATCAAGATTACCTAATTGATTTATTTTTCCCATAGTTTCAATACACATATGAATATCAGAAAAACCAAGTGCATCAGCCTCTGAAATTGCCATTTTAACAGTATCAACAGCATGAGACAGAGCTTCTTCCCTCGTCATTTTCTGTAATGCACCACTATGAACAACAACTCTGTTTCCGCCCATAGCTTTAACAGCTGTCATACTTTGGATAATGTAATTTATGCTGTTTTTTCTTTTTTCTTCATCAGGGTTTGCAAGGTTAATATAATATGGTGAATGAAGACTCATAACTATATCGTTATTTTTAGCGGCTAATCCTATTCTCTTGGCTGCTTCTTCCCCAATTCTGACTCCATTACCGCATTGATATTCATATGCATCAAGTCCATATTTATTTAAAAATTCAGGCATTTCTTCTGATGCCTTGTGTCCGTTTTTATAAAATAAATCCCCATTTCCTGCAGGTCCGAATAAAGCTTTCATATTTTTCTCCTATAAATCATTATTATTTTTACTTTCATTTTGATTTAATTCAAAATCATTAACGATTATTCTTTCAAAATGGCGCTTAAATCTAAAAAAAGCAGTATTGCACTCCTTTATTGGATCAACAAGAATAGTTAGTATTCCTGCCCTTTTTCCGCCCCACACATCGGTAAAAATCTGGTCACCAATTATTACCGTATCATTTTTATTCGCTCCAAAAGCTTTCATGGCCTTTCTTATACCTAAAAGCAATGGCTTTGCAGCATTTGGATATACCGGCGCACCAATTTTCTCATTAAAAAGATTTATTCTTCCTTTTTGATTATTTGAAACAAAGCAATACTCTATGTTGTTTTCCTTTAATTTGTTTAAAAAATTAATTGCATTATCATCAGGCTTTGGTGATGTATATGGCACAAGCGTATTATCAATATCTAATATCGCAAACCTTATTCCCCTATTATTCAAAATATTAATGTCAATATCATTTATAGAGTTAAATTTATAATCAGGAAAAAATCTTTTTGAAATTCTCATAGCATAAAATCCTTTCTAAAACAGCACCTCATTTATGAAGTGCTGATAATTTAAAAATTAATATCTCCCAACTCATACATAACCATAGCAAGTACTGCCTCACCTGCAGTTTCAGTTCTTAAAATTCTTTTTCCTAATGTAACAGTTGGTATATCGCTTTCTGAGAGTATTTTTATTTCATTAAGGTCAAATCCGCCCTCAGGTCCTATCATGAAAGCAACTGTTTTTATATCCTTTTTTGAATTTAATATATCTTTTAGTTTTTTTTGCTCCTCACACTCATAAGGTGCAAATACCAAATCATAACTATTCATCATACTAACAGCATTTTTGAAGCTTACAGGCTCAGAAACGGTTGGAATGATACCTCTGCCCGATTGTTTTGCAGCTTCTTCGGCAATTTTTTGCCACCTGTCAACCTTTTTCTTAGCATCTTTAGAATTTTCTATTTTAGAAACACATCTTGACATTTCACATGGTACTATATTAACAACCCCGAGCTCTGTTGTTTTTTGAATTATGTAATCCATTTTTGATGCCTTGGGTATTCCCTGAAAAATTGTTACTTCAATATTGGCTTCTGTATTTGATTTTTCACTTGATAGAATGTCACAGAGAATTTGTCTATCTTCTATATTCGATATTTTTGTAAAATAATTAATTCCCTTGCCGTCACATAAAGTCAATTCGTCACCAACTGATGCTCTTAAAACCTTTTTTATGTGCAAAACATCATCATTATTAATTATAATTTTATTTTCTAAAATATTTTCCTTTGGAACAAAAAATTTAGGCATATACTAAATTTCTCACTTTCAATTAATTAATTTAATAAAATCTTCTAAATATTTATCTAATTCATCAAAATCATTATTTGTAGGATTGAACATAACACGAAATGCAGATTTAAATACATTAAAATGTCTTGCTTTCAAAATGGAATTTATAAGGTTTGGCGCTTCCCCGCTCCAACCATATGAACCCATTGATGCAAACAAAATATCTGATGCTTTATAATGTTCAATTCCTATAATTATATCTCCAAGCTGTTTAGGAATATTCCTGTACTCCGTCGGAGTAACAAAAATGACGCCTTTTGAAGAATACATACTTTTAAATATTTCATCAGTGTTTGTTTTTGATACATCAAATATATTTACCGAAAAATCTGACAATTCCTTTAACGAATGTTCTGCTAATAG
>JAZNOH010000039.1:0-16536 GCA_045580715.1 Clostridia bacterium | reverse complement strand
TCATTAATTCAATTGTTCTTTTATAATAACTTCTGCTTTAGAAAGTGCCTCATCTATTTTTGACGCATCCTTTCCTCCGCCTTGTGCCATATCAGGCTTTCCACCACCTGAACCACCTGCAACTGCAGTGATTTCTTTAATGATTTTTCCTGCGTGAATTCCTTTATCCAAGGCACTCTTTGCAGCCATTGCAACAAATGTTATTTTTTCATCTGTAAATGCTGCTAACACAATAACTGCATTTTCATTTTTTGACTTGATATCATCTGCCATTGTTTTTAAACTATCGGCATTTTGTCCGTCAAGTCTTGCACAAACAAGGTCAATATCGCCAATCTTTTTAATATTGTTCATTATATCTCCTGCCTGAGCTGCTGCCATTTTAGCCTTTAGAGCTTCTAATTCCTTTTGTGCATTTTTTAATTCATCCATAACTGCTTCTGACTTCTTCAAAAGGTCGTGTTCAGTTGTCTTAAGTGTTTTTGCAACAGTTTGAATTTCTTCATCCCTTGCTGTCATATACTCATAAACACCCATACCTGTAACTGCTTCAATTCTTCTGACACCTGCTGCAACACCACCCTCAGACAGAATTTTAACCATTCCTGCCTGTGCAGTATTTGATAAGTGACATCCACCACAGAACTCAACTGAATAGTCACCCATTGATACAACTCTTACAACATCGCCATATTTTTCTCCGAACTGTGCAGTTGCGCCAAGCTTTTTAGCTTCATCAATCGGAAGCTCCTGAATTACTATATCCAATCCCTCTAAGATTGTTTCGTTAACTTTTTTCTCAACCTCCAAAAGTTGTTCCTTTGTCATAGCCTCAAAGTGTGAGAAATCGAAACGAAGTCTTTCCGGTGTCACAAGTGAGCCTGCCTGTGCAACATGAGTGCCAAGAGTTTCTTTTAATGCCTTATGCAATAGGTGAGTTGTTGAGTGATTTCTTTCAATAGCTCGTCTTCTGTTTTTGCACACCTGCATTGTTACATCATCGCCGACGCTAAACTCACCCTCAACTGCTTCAATATGATGATAATACAAGCCATTTCCATCCTTAGTTGTATTAGTAACCTTTAGTTTGGCATTATCTTTAGAGATTTCACCTGTGTCACCGACCTGTCCACCCATTTCTGCATAGAAAGGAGTTTTGTCTGTAACAACAATTCCTTGTTGTCCTTTTCTGATTGCGTTTGACTTTTCTCCCTCTGCTACAATACCAAGAATTTTTGCACCAAGAGTTAAATCATTGTATCCTAAAAATTCTGTAGCATTTTCAACATCAAATTCAAAGCTGTCAGCACCATCCCATGATGAGCCTTCTTGTCTTGATTTCCTTCCCTTTTCTTTTTGCTCCTGCATACATTTATTAAAACCATCAACATCAACATCTAACCCATTTTCAGATGCAATTTCAACAGTTAAATCAAGTGGGAAACCATAGGTATCGTGGAGCTTGAACGCTTCATCACCTGTCAATTCATTTTTCCCTGCCTTTTTAGCATCATCAATATATCCATTTAAAACAATCAATCCATTGTCAATGGTTGCATCAAATCTTTCTTCTTCTTTCTTTATAACATTCTTGATATAATCTCTATTTTCATCAAGTTCTGGGTAACCTGATTTTGATTCATCAATTACTGTATCTGCAACTTCAAAAAGGAACTGTGTGTCAATGTTTAAAAGCTTTCCATGTCTTGCAGCTCGTCTTAAAAGTCTTCTCAAAACATATCCTCTTCCCTCATTTGATGGAATAACTCCGTCAGAAACCATCATAACAGTTGAACGGATATGGTCTGTTATAACTCTTAGGGATACATCTGTTTTTTCATTATCCTTATAGTTAACTCCTGCAATTTTTGAGATGTGTGACATAACATTCTTGACAGTATCAACCTCAAAAAGATTTGCAACGCCCTGATTAACTG
This sequence comes from Clostridia bacterium, assembly GCA_045580715.1. Lineage (GTDB taxonomy): Bacteria > Bacillota > Clostridia > UBA1381 > UBA1381 > RGIG1988. Next base: position 14,599 of record JAZNOH010000039.1, on the reverse strand, counting down.
CTGCAAGTCTTTCAAGTCCCATACCTGTGTCAATATTAGGATTTTCAAGACGATTATAGTTTCCGTCCTCATCCTTATCAAACTGAGTGAATACGAGGTTCCAGACCTCCATAAATCTGTCACAGTCACAGCCTATTTTACAATCAGGTCCGCAAGAAAGATGTGCACCTCTGTCAACATGGATTTCTGAACAAGGACCGCAAGGACCTGTTCCGTGTTCCCAGAAATTATCCTCTTTACCCATCTTAACAACTCTTTCGGGATTAACTCCAACCTCATTAATCCAAATATCTCTTGCCTCATCGTCCTCTTCATAGACTGTTATCCACAAATCATCAGGATTAAAGCCCATAACCTCGGTTAAAAATTCCCAAGCCCAGCTAATTGCTTCTTTCTTAAAATAATCTCCAAAAGAAAAGTTTCCGAGCATTTCAAAAAATGTACCGTGACGGGCAGTTTTTCCTACTCTTTCAATGTCAGGAGTTCTTATACATTTCTGACAGGTTGTAACTCTCTTTTTTGGTGGAATTTCTGCACCTGTAAACCATTTTTTCATAGGCGCCATTCCTGAATTTATCAAAAGTAAGCTCGCGTCATTCTGCGGAACAAGAGGAAAGCTTCCCAATCTTAAGCATCCTTTACTCTCAAAAAAGCTCAAAAATTTCTCTCTTATTTCATTTAATCCCATTTTCTCCATATGTTTATTGCTCCTTAATATTCATTTGTATACATCGTTCTCTTTAATGCATACCAAGCCAATATATATTATATATAATTAGAGAAAAAAAGTCAATATTTTTGTTCAAATTACTGTCATAAACACAACACCAAAAAATTGACATATTCTATTATTTGTGATAAAATTATAATATCGCGAAGAAGAGTCTGTGGGAGGAATATTAATATGTTTTTTAAGCTATTGATTTCTTTCCTTTTTGGGATATTGTTGGTAGATGTTTTTAGTTGCTGGGATATATGCTCAACCATTTTGTGCGCAATAGCTTCTAACATTATAATATCACATATATACAAGAAAAACAGAACATACAGAAACATTTTGTTTTTAACAGTTGCACTCGGAGCAATTTTAACCTTTTATAACCAAAGCTACGAAACAAACGGACTCTACCCTGTTGACGATAAATTTGCAGAAATAACAGGCTATGTTTATGATATACCAAAGAAGCAAAATGACAGATATACATATATAATCAAAACCGATGGAGCAAAATATAAGGATAACACATATACAACAAAAGAATTTATTAGATTAAACACCGATAAAAAGCTTAACTATGCTCAAAATGTAAGTGTGCGTGGATTTGTGGAGCGAATTGATGAGCGAATGAATTATAGCGATTTTGACTATGCATCATATTTAAAGAGCAACAAAATATTCTATAAGATTTCAGACTACGCTATCGCTACTGATAATTCAACAAGAGTTCTCTTTTCTCCACGCCATATTTCAAACTTATATAAAAATAGGATTTCAGATTTAACCAAGGAACTTGGTGGAGATGAAGGCGCAATCCTAAAGGCTATCTTAACAGGTATAAAAACTGATTTCTCTGAAGAATATGAGGATGTCTTAATACGGACCAACACAATGAGAATGTTGTATCCTGCATATCTTCATGTTATGCTTATTCTGTTATTAACAAGTATTTTGTTCACTGTTTTTGGAAGAAAAACAAGAGATTATGCCTCAATTATTTTTATAGTATTATATGCCTGTGCATTCACATCCGGAATTTCAGGAACAAAAACTGCATTAGCTTTAGCGTTTTCTATTTTAGCAATAAGAAAATACGGTTATTTACACTATCCTGATGTCTTATCACTTGTTCTTTTAATATTATTGGTGTTTAACCCCCTTTTAGTTCATAACACAGGCTTCATAATCTCTGCGATTATGAGCTGGGTGTTCTTTATGCTAAAGCCGGTTGTATACGAAAAACTAAGCTTTATAAAATCATCAGGCACAAGAACAATATTGACAATTTACATAATATCCTCGTTAGGAATTATTCCAATTGGAGCTTACTTTTTTAGTATGACATCAGCTTATACAGGGTTATTAAACCTGATATACTTCCCATTGATTTCACTGGTGCTTGTGGGTTTTCCGTTTTTGTACCTCGAATTTATATTATTTTCAAAATCGTTTTTGGTTGGGAAAATAATGGCAGGTGCAATATATCTTATCCATAAAATGCCATATCTTATAGACAAACTTCCGCTTTCTCATATAGGAGTAAAAAGGCCGAGTATAGTTATGGTAATCATTTGTTACCTCGGAGTCATTCTTATAAAGGATTATATGACAGGTCATAAAAAACGATTTCGTGCACAGTTAATTCTTGCAGTAGTTATCGGAGGCTTTGTTTCCTCAGCACTGCTCTCATTCCTCTCATATGGTTCAATGAGTATAAGCTTTGTGAATGTCGGACAAGGAGATGGCGCATATATAAGGCTTCCTGATGGTGCAAATATTATTGTAGATGGTGGTGGCGGAGAGGATTATTCTGATTATGACGCAGGCAAAGAATTGTTTTTGCCATATCTTAAAACAGAGGGTGCATATAGAATTGATTTGGCAATACTGTCACATTATCATAAGGACCATTGTCTTGGCACAATAGCTGCATTGGAAAACCTTGATGTTCAGGCTGTTATGATGCCTGATCAGATGCAAGATAACGAATATCGTGCAGAAATAGAAGCTATTGCAAACGAAAAAGGTATTGAAATATTTTATCCACAGGATAAAGACATAATAAAATTTAGTTCTGGTGCAAAAATTGAAATTATTTCTGCAGGAAACAATTATTCAGAAAATGACTCATCCTTAGTTTTTACTCTCACCTGTAACGATTTTAGCGTAATGTTTACAGGAGATGCAACAGAATATACTGAAAACAAATACATAAACGAATTTTATGATATTGATTTATTAAAGGTGGCACACCATGGTTCTAAGACCTCAACATCAAATCAATTCTTAAAAAAGGTTAAACCTGAATATGCCGTTATAAGTGTAGGCGAGGATAATACTTATCTTTTGCCAAACGACAACACACTAAAGCGTCTTGAAAAATCAGGCGCGAAAGTCATGAGAACTGATAAATTGGGAGATATAAGGTTTAACATAAACAAATTCGGAGGAATATCATACGATTCATACTATCCCGACGACGAGGAAGGAGGTTTTTAAAAAATGGCAAAACAATCCGCTGTCACAGAGCTTAAGAAGAAGCTTGGCTCAGGTGATATAGACGGAATATATCTTTTGTATGGACAAGAGGTATATATAAAGGATAGCTATATAAAAAAAATGCTCGATATGATTGATGATGGCGGAATGGCAGATTTCAACAAACTGATATTTGACGGAGAAAAGGCAGATATAAGTGAAATTGATGATGCAATTGAAAGCTTCCCTATAATGAGCGAGAAAAAAGTCATTTTAATTAAAAACAGTATGATTTTCTCAAAGGCAAAAGAAGAAATAAAGCAATATTGGGTAAAACGGCTTGAAAATATTCCGGACTATTTAACCCTGATATTTGACGAAAAAACAGTTGACAAAAGAAATGCAGTTTATAAAAAAATATCATCTGTAGGAACAGTTGTTGAATTCGAGGTTATGAATGAAGACGATACTGTGACATGGGTTGAAAGACAGGTTATGAATAACGGCAAGAAAATAGCAAAGGATGTTGCCAAATATTTTGTCAGTGTTTGTGATGTGGGACTATCCAATGTCAAAAATGAGTTAGACAAGCTCTTATGCTATTGTGATAACAAAATCGGAAAAAGTGATATTGACAGAATTGTCTCAAAGGCAGTGGGTGTCAGAGTTTTTGAGCTTACTGACCACATAATGTCAAAAAATCCTGATGGTGCATTGAAAATATTATCTGATTTAAAAACTATTAAAGAGCCTGCTGCAAGGCTGATGTACATTTTATCATCAACCTTTGACAAAATGCTCTATAGTGCGTTAGCGGTTGCCGAGGGAAAGAGTTATTCGGAAATTGCTCAAAAAATCAAAGCAACTCCATACATCGCTCAAAAATATGCAAACTCAGCAAGAAGCTTTGGGGAAAACTATCTTGTTGACAGGATAATCTCAGCAGCAAACATAGATTTAGATATCAAAAATGGTCTTGTTGGTGATTGGGAAGCCTTGGAATTATATGTAATAGACAGTTGTGAAAAAATAAAATAATATAAAAAAATAAAAGAAAGAGGTATAAAAAAATGAAAAAATTATTGATGGTATTGGTAGGAGCTTCAATTTTACTGTTTGGCGGAATGACTGCAAATGCAGCTCATACTTCAATCAAAGTAAATGGAGAAATTTTGAATGTTGACACAGAGCCTGTTAACATTGATGGAAGAATATTAATTCCGCTAAGAAGTGTTGGTGAAGCATTACAATGCGAGGTTTTATGGAACGACACAAATAAAGCTGTTTCAATGTCAGACGGAAATGATATCTATATTATGTGGATAGATCGTGACACTCTCTTTAAGTTTACAAATACAGCTGTTGATAAAGGTTATGTAAGTGATGTCGCGCCCCAATTAATAAATGAAAAAACAATGATTCCAATCAGATGTATTGCAGAATTAATGGGTGCAACAGTAGATTGGATTGATGAAACAAAAACCGTTACAGTAGATTATACTCCAAACACAAATGAATATGCAAAGGATGGCGCAGAGCTTGGTTCTGCAATAATTGATATATTTGGAGAGTATGGATATACTATTTACAAGGACTATGTTTCAGACAGAAAATATGTTACAAAAGCAGAAATCGAGTTAGAAAACGGAAACATAATTAAGCTTGACCTTTTCCCTACCATTGCACCTGCAACTGTTAGCCAATTTGTTAATTTAGCAAATAGCAAATTATACAATAACACAACCTTTCACAGAATTATAAAGGACTTTGTTGTTCAGGGCGGTGGCTATGATAATGAAGGAAGACCTTTTATCGGAATACCAACAATAGATGGTGAATTTATAACTAATAATTTCATGAATTTCCTTCCTCACAAAAGAGGAACAATATCAATGGCAAGAACAGATGATCCAAACTCTGCAACATCACAGTTCTTCATTGTTCACAAGGACTCTTTGTCACTTAATGCAAATTATGCAGCCTTCGGAGAGGTTACAGAGGGAATGGAATATATTGATGAACTTGCAGAGGTTGAAACTGATGAAAATGACAGACCTGTTAATATGCAGGTAGTTAAAACAATAAGAATTATAAAATAGACATAAAGGAAGTGGGCATCTATGACAAACAACAAAAATGTAATACCACAGATAGATAAATTAGCAGACTTATGTTATAAAAACAGTAATATTGACCCTGAGTTATATACAGTCCACGAAGTCAAAAGAGGATTAAGAGATTTGGATGGAAAGGGTGTTGTCACAGGTCTTACTGAAATCTCAACCATTATTTCATCTAAAAACATAGATGGTAAAACTGTGCCATGCGAAGGAGAATTATATTACAGAGGTCATGATATAAATGAGCTTGTCAATGGTTTTACCACGGATAATCGTTTTGGTTTTGAAGAAACAGTCTACCTTTTATTATTCGGAGAATTGCCTAATAAGGAGCAATTAGACGAATTTTCAGGCCTTCTTTCAGAGTGCAGAACATTACCGACAAATTTTGTTCGTGATGTCATAATGAAAGCACCAAATGAAGATATTATGAATTCACTTTCACGAAGTGTTCTGACGCTTTATTCATATGACAAAAAAGCAAATGACTTAAGCATTAGCAATGTTTTGAGACAGTGCATTCAGCTCGTTTCAAATTTTTCTTCACTTGCTGCTTATGCTTACCATGCATATCGTCATTATATTCTGGGCAGAGGACTATATATCCACAATCCAAAGTCTGAATTATCGACAGCTGAGAATTTGTTGAGATTAATAAGACCTGATAAGAAGTATACAGAGCTTGAAGCCAAACTTTTAGATATGGCTCTTGTTCTTCATGCAGAGCACGGTGGAGGAAATAACTCAACATTTACAAATCATGTTGTAACATCCTCAGGAACTGACACTTATTCTGCAATGGCAGCATCATTGTGCTCATTGAAAGGACCAAAGCACGGCGGTGCAAACATAAAAGTAAAGAAAATGCTCGAGGATATAAAGCTAAATATAAAAGACCACTCTGACGAAGAAGAAATCGCAGATTATCTTTTGAAGATTTTGAATAAAGAGGCATTTGACCGTTCAGGTCTTATCTATGGTATGGGGCACGCAGTTTATTCCATATCCGACCCAAGAGCAAACATATTCAAAAGCTATGTTGAAAAGCTATCAGTTGAAAAAGGTAGACATGACGAATTTATCCTTTATAATAATGTTGCCAAAATTGCGACAGATGTTATAGCCAAGAAAAGAAAGATATACAAGGGTGTCAGCCCTAATATCGACTTTTACAGTGGCTTTGCATATTCTATGTTAAATATTCCGGAAGAACTTTATACGCCTCTTTTTGCTGTCGCAAGAATTGCAGGCTGGAGTGCGCATAGGATTGAAGAATTAATAAATACGAATAAAATTATACGACCTGCATATAAATCTGTTGCAGAGATGAAGGATTATATTCCACTTAACAAAAGATGAACTAAAATAAAAGCATAAATTGGAGTGAAGAAAATGAGTATTAGAATAGGAATCATGGGTTACGGAAACTTGGGAAGGGGCATTGAATGTGCTATAAAGCAAAATGATGATATGGAGCTTGTTGCAGTTTTCACCAGAAGAAACCCCGAGACAGTAAAGATTTTAACACCAAATGTAAATGTTTATTCAGCTGATGAGGCTATCAATAAAAAAGACGAAATTGATGTTTTGATTTTGTGTGGAGGAAGCGCAACCGACCTCCCTACACAAACACCTGAATACGCAAAATATTTTAATGTTATTGACAGCTTTGATACTCATGCAAAGATCCCTGAGCATTTTAATAATGTCAATAAGATTGCAAAGGAATATAACCACATCGGAATTATCTCTGTTGGCTGGGACCCTGGTATGTTCTCTCTAAATCGTCTTTATGCAAATGCGATTTTGTCCGAGGGAAATGACTATACCTTCTGGGGTAAGGGCGTTAGTCAGGGTCATTCCGATGCTATCAGAAGAATTGATGGTGTGATTGACGCAAGACAGTATACTGTACCTGTTGATGAAGCAGTTATGTCAGTTAGAAATGGAGAAAATCCTATCCTCTCAACAAGACAAAAGCACACAAGAGAGTGCTTTGTTGTAGTTGAAGAAGGGGCTGATAAAGTACGCATTGAAAACGAGATTAAAACAATGCCAAACTACTTTAGCGACTATGATACAACAGTAAACTTTATTTCAATGGAAGAACTTTTAAAAAATCACAGTGGTATTCCACATGGTGGTATGGTTATAAGAAGCGGAAAAACTGGATGGAATTCAGAAAACAGTAATATAATAGAATATAGCCTAAAGCTTGATTCAAACCCTGAATTCACTGCATCTGTTATAGTAGCATATGCAAGAGCTGCATACAGACTTAACAAAGAAGGTGAAACAGGTTGCAAAACTGTGTTTGATATTGCTCCTTCATACATAATAAATAAACCTTACGAAGAGCTTTTAGGGAACTTATTATAATACATAAAGGTTGGTATTTTTATGGATAATTTAATTTTATCCTTCACAGTCATTATGCCAATATTCATAATGATGGTCTTAGGGTATGTTTTAAAAAAAGTTAATGTTTTTAATGATGACACCTTAAAAAGAATTAATGCCTCAGTTTTTAAACTGTTTTTGCCATTGATGATTTTTTATAATGTATATACATCGGAGATTGCAGATGTTTTTAATCCTAAACTGATTTTATACTCTATTATATCAATAATAGTGGTTACATTACTTTCATTTATAGTTGTGTGCTCTTTAGAGAAGGATAATTCTAAAAGAGGAGTTCTTATACAAGGAATTTTCAGAAGTAATTTTGCGATATTCGGAGTGCCATTGAGCATATCGCTTTATGGCGATGATATCGTTGGAACTGCATCTGTTATGATTGCTATTGTTGTTCCGCTTTTTAATATTTTAGCAGTTTTAGTGCTTGAAACCTTCAGGAGTGGAACAATTAATTTTAAAAACATTCTAAAGGGAATTATTACCAATCCACTGATTATTGCTTCGGCATTAGGACTCTTAGCCTTATTTACAAAAGTCAAATTTCCTGTCTTTATTGATAATACTATTTGTGATATTGCAAAAGCATCAACACCTCTTGCATTAGTTGCTCTCGGTGGCTCGATAGACTTTAAAAAGGTAAAAAGCAATATCAAGCAATTAATAATAGGAATTAGCGGCAAGCTGATTATAACGCCTTTAATCATACTGACTGTCGGAATTTTATTAGGCTTCAGAGATGCAGAATTAGCAATTTTGATTTCACTTTCAGCCTCCCCCGTTGCAGTTTCATCATTCACTATGGCACAGCAAATGGGTGGCGATGCTGATTTGGCAGCACAATTGCAGATGTTTGGAACAACTATTTGTATTATAACAGTTTTTTTGTGGATATTTATTTTAAAACAATTAGGAGTTATGTAGAAAAAACAGAGAGTAAACTCTCTGTTTTTTTAATTTAAAAAATCTTCTCTTACAGGTGAGAATGTATCAAGAACAATACCTTTTTTTAAACACTTACATCCATGCAAAACATTTGGTGCATCATACATTGTATCACCTTTTTTTACAATTTTCTTTTCTTTGTCAATGGTGAACTCAAATTCACCCTCCAGGATATAGGAAGTTTGTGCATGGGGATGAGAATGCATTGCACCTTCTGCCCCCTCTTCAAAATGTACCTCCACATGCATAAGTCCATCACCATATGCCAAAATTTTTCGTTTCACGCCATTTCCAAGGTCTTCAAATTCACATTCCTGCCAAGTGACAAATGGTTTATTTTTTTCTGTGTTCATAGTTTTCGTCCTTTCCTCAATATATTATAAAAAAGACAGTATACTGCATTTAACAGAAACTGTCTTTTTACTGTTTACAAAATTACATCTCAATAACAGCCTTGATAAGTCCATTGTTTTTAGATTTCATAAGTTCTACTGCCTTTGGAAGTTCATCAAGTGTGAATGTGTGCGTAACCATATCGTGCACATTCATTTTTCCACTTGCTGCAAGTGCCACAAGAGAATCCCAACCTGCACAATATTCAAGAATTCCGTGAAGTCTTAGTTGTTTCATAAGCATTTTCATAAATGGGAACGGAATTTGTGCTTTTTCATCAGGAATACCGTAGTAGAAAACATCTCCTCCGTTTTTACAAGCGTCAAAGCAAAGTAATATACTGTCAACACTTCCGGCAGCGTCAATAACATAGTCGCAGCCCTCTTTGTTTGTCAGTTCCATAACTCTCTCAAGAACATTCTCGTTCTTTGCATCTATAACTACATCTGCGCCAAAGTACTTTGCTTTTTCAAGTCTTTCCTTTCCCCTTGCAGAAACTATAACCTTTCCTGCTCCGCTAAGCTTTGCTGATTGTAAAAACGCAATTCCTGCAGGACCTGCACCTTGAACCAACACAGTACTTCCAGGCTTAATTCCAATTCTTAACACTGCTCCAAATGGACATGCTACACTTTCAAGTATAGCTGCATCCCTAAATGGAATTTCATCAGGCAAATGCACAAGACACTGTGCAGGAACCCTTGTGTATTCAGCATATCCTCCATCATAAGGAGTATATCCTATCTCCATTCTTTCAGGACACAATTCCTTTCTTCCTCTTTTACAAGCCTGACAATGTCCACAGGATATGATTGTATCAATTACAACTCTGTCACCCTTTTTCCAGCCTTTTACACCCTGACCTACCTCTTCTATTTCACCGGCAATTTCATGACCAAGTATATGCGGAGGCTTGGCAAGAGATATATTTCCTGAAATCATATGTACATCTGTTGCACAAACACCAACAGCCTTTACCTTTACAACCACATGACCTTCATCAGCCACCGGCTTTGGTTTTTCACAAACTGTAATATGATTTATTGCATCCCAAACTGCTGCTTTCATAATAAATTTACCACCTTTAACCTATCTTTTTTATACCCTTGAATAATTCATCAAGTTCTGCTCTCATTGCTAACCTTAAGGCTCTTATTGCCTGTTCGTCTACAACCTGGCAATGTCCCATTGGGAAGTTTCTCTGCTCATAAACAAGCTTATATCCACTTGGGAACATAACAGAATCTGCTAATCTTAATAGCCTTAATGCTCTGCGATTTAATTCCTGAGCTTCTTTTATATGTCCCTCATTATAAAGCTTATAGATTGTTGCATTTACCTCAGGGACAATAACAGAAAATGCAGTAACCGAGCCAACGCATCCTGCAAGAAGTGCCGGAACGATACAATCATCTGTACCTGTCAATAGTGAGAAATCCGGACGCTTTCTGCTTACTATATCTGCCTCATGCTCTATCTGCTTCATATTTGCAGAAGAATCCTTCATTCCAACAATTCTTTTTTCCTGAAGAAGTCTTTCAAACGAAGGAAGTTCTATTGTATTAGTAAACATCGGAATTTTATATAGAATAAGGTCGATAATATTCTGGTCTGCCATATATTTATAGTATCTAACAACATCATCCTGCTTCATTGTGAAATAATAAGGCGGACAAATCATTGCAGCATCATACCCTAAATCACTTGCTGCTTTAAGATAGCTTATTGAAGTTGCAGGATTTGGATCGGATGCACCGGCAAGAAGTTGTTTCTTTCCACCAATGCGCTTTGCTACAAATGCCATAAGCTCAATATTTTCTTTTGGAGAAAGGCTTACAAATTCTCCCGTTGTACCACATGCAAAAAATCCCTGTATATCAGATTTTAATAAAAAATCCAATTCAAACTCCATTGCATTATAGTCAACCTTTCCCTCTTTTGTAAAGGGGGTTAACAGTACTCCATATGGTCCTTTAAACATATTCCTCTATCCTTTCACAATATATTGCTGCACATCAAGTGGTAGATTACATAATCTCTCATATCCATTTTCGGTAATCAGATAATTATTCTCTAACCTGATTCCAAACTTTCCAGGAATATACACAGCAGGTTCAAGTGTAACCACCATACCAGATTCCAGTGTTTCTTCACACTCAGGAACAAATCTTGGATCTACTACAATTTCCTCTGTTGGAAATTCACCTACCCTGTGTCCTGCATGGTGCGAAAAAGCATATTCTGAACCGGTCGCCTTGCGAACAAGCTCCCACAAATCTTTACCCTTTTTCCCAGGATACAAATTTGCCTCTCCTTCTTTGATTGCATTTACAACCTGTTCATATACAACTCTTTGCTCATCTGAGATATCCCCAACAAAATATACACGGGTTAAATCAGACCACTTATTTTCTGCACAAACTTGCAAATCCAATAACACCACATCTCCATATTTTATGACACGATCGGTAGGTCCTCCCTCAATATCTGCAGTTCTCTCACCAGAAATCAGATCGCCTTGCCAGTCAGGATAAACCTTTGTAATCACATCAGCAAGCTCCTGTTCTGTCATACCTATATGCAAATTCTCTTTTATAGCTTTATGAATTTCGCTTTGAAGTTCCCAGGTATTCATTATTTTACCTCATAACGCTTAAGAACTTCTTCATCAATCTCAACACCAAGACCTGGCTTTTGAGGAATATTTACAAATCCCTTATCATCAATAGCAAAGTGTTTCTTAACAAGATTCTTTGAAAGAACCGTTTCCTGACAGCAATATTCAAGCCATAGTGCATTAGGAGCAGCCGCAATAACTTGCAATGAAGCACTCATAAGAATACCTGTCTTAAATGCATGAGGAATAACAGGAATTTTGTGAAGATATGCCATATCAATAACCTTTTTGGCAATTGTGATACCACCGCAACGGCTGATATCAGGCTGAATAATATCAATTCCACAACCTGCTATAAGTTCATTGAATTCAAACATTGTTCCAACCTGCTCACCTGCTGAAATTCTCATGTCAACACTATGGGTTAATCTCTTGTATGCTTCAAGATCATCAGGAGTAAATGGCTCTTCAACCCAATATACATTTTCCTGTTCAAATTCCTTACAAAGACGGATAGCACTCTTCACATCTCTCCAAACCATACCCACATCAATCATAAGCTGAGGGTCATCGCCCATAGCCTTACGACACATTTTTACAAGTTCAAGGTCTCTCTTGTCGCTCTGACCGAGAGCTCCCCAACCAAATTTAATACCTGTATATCCTTGTGGAAGATATGTATCTGCAATTCTCTTAATTTCATCTTCATTATCAGGCATAAGCACACTGCAGTATGCTGGAATCTTATCACGGAAAGCCCCACCAAGAAGCTTGTGAACAGGAACACCAAGCTTTTTACCAAGGATATCCCAGATAGCCATATCGATACCACTCATTGCATGAATAGCTGCACTTCTTCTTCCGTAGTAGTTTGCAAGGTTATACATCTTATACCAGATTTTTTCAACATCAAATGGATCCTCGCCCACGATGATGTCACGAAGTCCCATACATACCATGTGAGATGCTGGAGATTCTACGATTGATTTGACAACATATGGAGATGAGTCCACTTCACCAATACCGGTAATCCCTTCATCTGTCATAACCTTGATAACAACGGTATCCTGACTTCCGTCGCCTATCATGCTAATTTCGGGTTGTTTTACAATAATTGCCTTTACGTCTGTAATTTTCATTGTTTTTTCCGCCTTTCTTTATTCTGTAACAGAAAGCTGTTGAGCTTCTGCTATATGTGTTTTTAGTACATCTATAACCTTTTCATTCTTATCGAACAATAATTTTGCGATTAATAAATGTCTGTCATGGAGCGTGTCCTTTATTTCCTTTGAATATGAAAAATTCAGTGCAAACAACTCGCGTGTTACTGCCATAAAAGTCTTCCATGTCTGCATTAATGCCTTATTTCCGCTCATGTCAATAAGTGTTTCGTGAAACTTGGCATCACAGTCAAGAAAATCTATGTTGTCTGCATCCTCAAGCACCTTTATAAGCCTTGATATATCCATAGACTTTTTTTCAAGTATCTGCTTGGCCGCACTGCATTCAACATAAGTTCTCAGTTCGTAAAGGTTTTTTATATCTTCCCTGCTCAAACTGCGTATTCTCTTTGTTCCGTTTGGCATCACATAAATCAAACCTTCCTGTTCAAGAACAGTAAGAGCACCTCTTAGGGCTGCACGACTGCATCCGTAATCTTCAGCAAACTGCAACTCTACAACAGGTGTATCATTTTTCAAATTTTTCATAACAATATCGCGTCTTAACTGTTTTAACACAGCCTGAACCGTACTGCTTCTCTTCATAGTACTCTGCATAGCTAACTCCTTTATATTTTAATTATACATTATCAAAGAAAAATTGTCAACAATTTTTTATATCTGTTGACAATTTTAACCCTATATTAAATCACACACATTCTATCATCCCTAAGTCCCATAAAAGACGGGATAATACATATTTATCTCTTATATCCTTTAAAGCCTTGAATGTCATTGGAATAAGTTCATTTTTTATGCCAAAATCCTCAGGACTTTTCAAAAGACCAATCATGGCCTCAGAGACTTTATCCAAAAATTCTTTAAGTTCTTCATTCCACTTATCTAAATCAAATTCCTGAACATATTTTTACAAATCCCTGTCCTGTTATTACCGCTTTAATATATAGTATTAAACTTGTACACTCCGTAGGAAGTGTCTCCAATTGTTTCTTCCAACACATACTCTGATGTTATATCATAGTGTTCCTGCAGGAATATTTGAGTTCGTTCCAACACATCCTCTTCATCCGTAACAAACCTTACTCTCTCTTCCAAAACAGCTTTAAAAGTACAGTCCCGATACTCTGAAAGCCCCAATTCATCAAGCTGTTCATACCAGAAATTTGAATACACATACCAGTCACCAAAAATATTGTAAGGTTGCGGCGAGCTGTTATCTAAAGCTTTTAGTGTTAACATTCGTGGTGAAGCGTACCATCTAAGTCTTTCATCAGTAATATATGTTTTATCCTGATTAGAATCAACATATTCAATCACTTTATTAGCATCATCTATTTTATTATTCTTGATATTAATATTTACCAAAACATTTGCAGCATTTACTCCCAAAAATGCAACAGCAATCATTATAATTCCTAATCTTTTAAGTTTATGATTAAACTTAATATTTTTTGTGAGTTCCTGCATTCCGATATACATCAATACTATTATACCAAAGATTGTTATAGAGAGAATTACTCTTAGAGGTGCTCTTTTCCTCACAAATAGGAAAAGCATTGCTCCTAATACAAACAATGAAAAAAGAGCTATTTCCTTTCTATTATTATTAAAAACAATAAAACATAATAATAGCGCAACCAGATATATAATTATTATCGCAGCGGTACGCGAGCTGATAGGAAATTCAAAAATATTAAGTGTATATTGGTCTGAGAAAGACCTTATATCTATT
>JAZNOH010000038.1:0-10891 GCA_045580715.1 Clostridia bacterium | reverse complement strand
AAGGAATGCTTGGCGGACAGGTTTCAACCTGGACTCATTGTAATGAGGAAAGATATGGCTTCCTCGGAAAAATTTATGATTTCATCTATTCTTCAGTTCTTTTATGTTCTGAATCATATAAAGAGGAATTCAGGCTTATTTACAATGAACTGGTTAAGCCTATCATAAAAGATTTTAGATATATTGTTGCTGACCTGAAATTTGACAAGCCTGATAAAAAACTTACTCTTGGCGGAAACATTAATAATGTTCCTTACGATATCAGGGGAATTGTTGACTACAATGATGCTGTTTCTCTATCTATTACTAACTCAGAAAAAGAAATCGCTGTTAATGACTATGCAGATATTATCAGTGTTGTTCATGCAACAGATATTACAGCAAAGAGAATTCTCTGGAAAGATCCACACCATATAGCAGATTATGTTATTAATTTTGAAGATGGAAGCCAGTATTGTGAAAAAATCGGATACACATATAACATTTATAAATATCACTCATTCTATGGCAATATTGTCAAGTCAAGCATTTATAACCACCAGGGTTATGTTGGAACATATTTTACAGTTCCTGAAAATGGTAAGACCTATGACGGAAAAGAATACACCTTAGGAAAATATAGCTTCAAAAACCCAAATCCTGAAAAGAAGATTAAATCAATCACATTAAAACACCTTGGAACAACAGGCGCAAAGGTAATGGTTTTTGATGTTACACTTAACTAAAAAAAGATGTTACGCATCATAGCGTAACATCTTTTTTATTTGTCTTTTTCAAATCGTGTATTATCATACCAATTACTGTAAATATAAGTAATGCTGTATGCATTAACAAAACTGCATATGATTTTGAAATTATATCATATGTACACCACAATAACATATTGACAATGGTCCAGAATCTATACATTGTTCCACTCTTCTGACCTATGCAGACAATATATGTCAGCGATGCAACTATTGCAAGTAATCCTAACCCTGATATTCCGCCTGCAACAACAATATTCACCACAACAAATGATATTGCATAAACTAAGTGAAGCCATTTTGGAATTGGTTTATTCTTTGAATCAAAGAAATAATTAATAATTGTTTGGGCCGAACCAACATAACAAGAAGCTGCACCATTAATTCCACTACCGATCAAATAGCTTGTTGCAGTTAAAAAGTTTCCGCTAAAAGCCAAAATTAATATTTTTTTTATCTGTTTTCCCTTAATAAGAGAAGCACTTATCATCAGTATTAAGCCTGTTATACTTAATACATACGCTAATATTCCCATTAATTTTTCACCTTACCTTAAATAAGAGGACGAGTTCTCTTCGTCCTCTTTTTTGTTTTAAATTCTCACAAATTTCTTTGTTTCGTTTGACTCGTATGCTGCCTCAACAATTCTTTGAACATTGATTGCATCTTGTGCAGTGATAGGAGGTTTTGTATCATTTATAATAGCATTTCCAAAACCTTCAACTTCCTTGGTATACATATTTCCAAGCTCAGCTTCCATAATGTATGAATTTGTTGGTTGTCTGTCCTGTGCAGCATTATAAGCTCCCTGGTCACCACAAATTGTTACTCTCACATTTCCGCCTTCAACCTGACCTATTGTACCCTCAGCAAATATGCTGCCCTCTGTACCATAGATTTCAAGCTTACATACTGCAGCATCATCAGGAATATTGAAGTTTGCGTCAACATATGCAGTCGCACCGTTTTCCATCTTCATTATAATGCTTCCGCCATCTTCAACCTCATAGTCAAATATTTGTGTTCCTGAGAATGAAGCAACCTCAACAGCCTTTAGTCCACTGATATATTGAAGAAGGTCAACACAGTGAATACCCATATCCATCAATGAACCACCACCTGATGTTGCCTTTTGCTGACGCCAGTTTCCAGGCATATCAGGATACCAACAAGTAAGCTGGGCTCTCATTGATACTATTTCTCCCAACTTTTTGTCTTCAATAAGCTTTTTCATCATTTGATGATATGTATGGAATCTCATCATTAAGCCAACGCCGATTTTGACTCCGTACTTATTACAAATATCCTCAAGCTCCTGTGACTTTTCTGATGTCAAAGTCATTGGCTTTTCAAGCAAGATATGTTTTTTAGCCTTAGCAGCTGCTTCTGTTTGTTCTGTGTGGAAAGCCACAGGTGAAGCGATATATACTGCCTGAATTTCATCAATTGCAAGTAATTCCTCAATATTATCAAAAGCATACTTTGCATTATACTTTTCCTTTGCAGCATCTGCTAATGCCTTGTTTGCGTCCATTACTGCCACAAGTTCTGCATTGTCTGCAAGCATCATTCCAGGTAATGTTCTTCTATCAGCTATTCCACCACAGCCGATTACACCCCATTTTATTTTCATAATCTCATCCTCCTATTTGAAAGTTACTATAATTTTACTATATTTTACATCAATTGTCAACATGAAAATCACCTTAACAAGAGAACAGACCTGGTTTTTTTAATATTAAATCATAATTAAAACAGGATGTAAAAATTTGATTTTACATCCTGTTTTTTTATGTAATCAGTTCATTTTGAATATTGCCTTAACTATTCCTGTCAAACACTTTGGCATTTTCATAACTACCACCTTCATTTCTTCACCTCCCTCACCATTTGAAAAGACAACAATAACCCATCACGACAATTAAAATTGCTTCTAAAACTGCTACTGCACAAAGAGGCAGAACTAATCCTGCAAGCATGCCTACACAAAAGGTTAATGCCGCAAGCCCTACTGCTTTACAACCCAGCACAAGCATATAAATCACTCTCCCCTTCTTTGTTTGATATTATATACTATTCCATACTAACAAAAGTGTGCAAAAGAGTAATAAATAAATGCGATACAGAATAAATTATATCAAACAAAAAAAGGACAAGAATGTATGAAGATAAAAAAGCACTTTAAAACGCTCATTATAACAAAAAGAAATATCATCATAACAGTGTGTATAATACTGCTTTTTTTCGTGCTATCCTTTTTGATTTTTAATCAATCACATGACACAAAAAATCAATATGCATCCACCGAGGATTTCTATAACTCTATAATCTCCTCTCAGTTAAATTCCGAAGTTCCTTCTAAATACAGCCTTAAAAAGCTAATATGTGATTTGGTCGGATTTGATATAACAAATCCCCACACAATTATATATGATTATTCCCCTCAATTCTCTCAAATCAGGAATACTTCAGACTCTTCCGATATTGTCTATCCTCAGGCAGAAAAGAAGGTTGAAACACAGGAAGAAGAAAAAAAACTTCCCATAGAAGAAATTTCAATCTCCAAAGGGCTGTCTGTTTCGAACAGCTCTCAAAAATCAGTCGATGTTAATGCTCTTATAAAGGAACCCCTTTCCTTTTCAATAAACTCCTCCGAGCCACAAATTCTGATTGTTCACACCCATACAACCGAAAGCTATACTGATAGCGGGAAAACAAAATATACTGCATCAGACAGTGACAGAAGTACAGATTCTAATAAAAATATGATTGCAGTGGGAAGTGCGTTGGCTGAAGTTTTAAACGAACGAGGCATTAAAACAATTCACGACACCACCGTTCACGACTATCCTGCATATAATGGTTCATACGAACGCTCCAAGGCAACTGTTCTTGCAAACTTAAAAAAATATCCGTCACTAAAAATAGTGCTTGATATACACCGTGACGGAATTATCAGGGAAGATGGAACAAAGGTTAAAGTTTCAACAGAAATTGACGGAAATAAAACTGCCCAATGTATGTTTGTTGTGGGAACAAATACTGAGCTTACCCACGATAATTGGATGGAGAATATGAAATTAGCTTGTAAAATTCAAAACAAGGCAAACGAGCTATATCCAAACCTGATGCGACCTATAAACTTAAGAAGTGAAAGATTTAACCAACAACTTTCAAAAGGCTCAATAATAATAGAGATTGGCTCAAACGGAAACACCTTAAATGAAGCAATATATAGCGCCAAACTGATGGGAAATGTAATAGCAAAATTGTTCAACAAATAATTAGTAACACTATAATTCACTCTTTCATATTTTATAATATGCAGACATTCTGCATAGAAATTTAAGGAGGAATTTTTTATGTGTTTATTTGGAGGATGTAACAATAACAACAGCGATTCTTGGATTTGGATTTTGATTATCATTATTTTGATATTCTGCTGCAATGACGGCGGTTTGTTCGGCTGTTCAAACAACAATAACAACGGTTGCTGTTAACAAAAAAAATGGGCAGTTTACTAAACTGCCCATTTTTATTATTGTTTTTTACATTCCCAAAAGACAAATGGATATGATTCCTGTTATAATTCCCGCGATTTGTGTCTTATTGAGTTTTTCCTTAAATATAATTATTGATGCAATACCTGAAAGTATGATAACGCCTCCGTTTATAATAGGGAAAAATACAATACTTGGAAGCACACCGCTTAAATAAAGATTTACTTTATTAGTAGCTCCAACTATCAATCCTGCTCCCAATGAAATCCAGGTGGCATTACTTTTAATTATGTATTTTGGTTCTTCATGAGTATTTTTCCTTGCAATAAGATACATAACAAAGAACATCACAATCATTATAATGAACGACCAAATCAAAAATCCACTTATCTCACCCTTATATGGCGAAGATTGATGCAAGAATTGAATAAGTCCTACTCCACCCCATGCTAAAAAGCTTAACACAGAATAAATTATCCACTTAAGAGTTATTTTTGTTTCGTTTTTAGCACCAACACATAAATAAAGGGTTACAATCATGAGTAAAAGTCCTACAAGCTGGTATGCTTTCACACTTTGTCCTCCGACAACTATACTATATACTGTCGGAACTATCAAACCAAGATAAGAAAAGAGTACACTAAATGACATTGAACCCGTAGCCATTGACATAAGCAGAAAAAACTGTGCCATTGCTGTGACAAAAGCGAAGAAAAACGCTAAAATCATTGAATACGAAGATATTGAAAATTCAGGACCGACACATATCAATAGTAGCAGACCACCCACACAGCATACTGCATTAAAAAGAAACGCATCCTGGTATGTTTTGGTATAATCCTTACCAAACATATTTAGGAATATGTTTTTAAGTGTATCAACAAAAACAGATGCAAAAAGTAAAAAATAAGCCATTATAAAATCTCCTCCAAATTCATTTGTATCATTTCATTCCAATTATCCATATCATCCCGAGTAATAAGTTCTATTCCATTTTCCAAAATATCTGCTCCGGTTCGAATTTCGCCGTTAACAGAATAAGTCTTATTAATATCTACCACAGGATAAAGCTTAAATATAGTCTGCTGAGTCTTATGTGTAAACAGCTGCACCACTATTTTTGAAAGCGACATATCGCTATACTCATATGCAGTAATTGCAGGTGTATCACACAAAATTCGCGCGACTGCAGTCTTCCAGAATTCTCTGTTTTCCTTAACCTTTTTAATAAATTCCTTAAAGTGTTCAAAGGCTTTCGGAGATATTCTTGTAAGATCACAGCTAAAGCCTATAGGTCCACAAGTCATATATCCATCCATAAATGAAGTCTTAACTCCTGATAAATTTCGCCAGGTCGCATCTCCGCAAGCAATCATTCGCTCTGTAACATTGTCATTGTATGATGCGAATGGAGTATAGAATTCTTCATATTCCATAAGGGAGTGCACCACTACCCATTTTTCCATAGCCTGAGGCGGAAGACGGAGAATAGTATCTTTATATATACGCATTTCATCATATGGACTCTCGTTATCACTGGGCCAGCTGCTGTCAAATTCAGTATAATTTTGAAGCTCTAATCTCTGACCTCCAGCTGCACAGCTTGACAAATACAAATCAGGGTATCTGTCTTTAATCGCCTGCATGAATTTCATATGACCCTCGTGATATTTCAAAAACGCAGAATGACTGGCGTCAAAGTACATATCAGAATTATAATCGTCTTTAATATACTCAATTCCGTATTTTTCAATTAAATCAAATATAGTGCCAAGCATCCACTCACGAGCTTTATCATTTGCAAAATCAAGGAAATAATATTCGGAATCAACATCTCCGCAAATATAGTACTCAGGATGTTTTTTTACAGCATCTGATTCTTTGTACGCACGCTCTGGCTCAAGCCAAATACCAAATTTCATCCCTGCTTTTCGCACCTGGTTTGCAATATCAAGCATTCTGCCCTTGAGTGCACTAACAGTATTTTCAGCCCAGTCACCTATGCTTACAGACCAGTCTGCTCCTTTACCAAACCACCCTGCATCTATAAAGAAATACTCCACGCCAAGCTCTGCTGCAAGTTTGATCTGTGAGGACACATTTTCATATGTAATATGGTCAAACTTATACATCCATGTGTCATATATAATAGGCATCTGGCGTCTTGGGTAATGAGTATGCATATAATTATGAATTTTATAACAATCCATATCGGTCTTGTTTTTAAATTCATAGCATATAATTTCAGGCATATTAACTGTCTCATCAGGAGGCAGTTTTAATTCAAAATTGTAATCAAGAATTCCAAGTTCAACAACAACTTTTGTATATTTATTGGTATGACCTGCTTTTGTCACTTTCATTTCCCATGCACAATTTGGTCTTAGGTGAAATGCTACCCCTCGTTGTGTCTGCTCATTCCATAATGCAATAAATGGGGCTGCATTATGAGCAGTCCTTGAGCTTCCTCCCGAGGCAGAAACACTTGTAACAAGCTGCTGCCATCCACCTATGCTCTCACTTTGCCAATGATTAAACTGGGTGTAAACCTGATACTCTCCGCCTTCAAACACAAAACGGGACTTTAAGCAATTAACAGTTATATCTTCATCGCTCTTATTGATAAAAGTGTCGTTGCGTGTAAACACTCCGTAGTCATCACACTGATATTCACAGTTAATTCTATATTTATCAGTTTCATAAAAAACTATATTGTCGCTGCGGCACACATCACCATTTATTTCTCCGAAAGAACCACAACATCTGAAAAATCTTTTTGATTCATTTCCTTTTTCAAAAAATGATGATTTGAACATATTAACACCCCCATTCTACTATTACATAAACAGCCAAAAAACACTGTACTATAATTCACAGTGTTTTTTGCATATTAAATTTTATAATTATTCGATATAGAATGTCTTCAAATTCAACATTTCTGCAACAGCAAGAAGTTCCTTACTCATATCAGAGATACCAACTATACAGTGGTGTGTAACACCGCTGTCAAGTACAGCTTCCAAGTACTCTCTTATAGGTGTTTTAACCTGAGCCATTGCATGAAGCTCATTATAAGGAAGTGGAGGCATATCCACGCTCTGTGCTGGAGATACAATCATCTTATATCCTTCAGTAGTTTCGATAAGGTGTGAAATTGTTATATCACCTGGTTTAACTATTAATTCATAGTTAAGTCCGCCACCTTCAAATCCCCATTCCTCAGGAGTTCTTGTAAGAGTAATCATATCATCATTCTTTGCAAGGCTTGGTACACCAATACCATGACCCATTACAAGACAGCTGTTAAGAACTTCGTCATACTCGCCCCATTCTGCCATAAGTGCATGTGTACCTGAAATAGACTTCATCAACATCATTGTTACAAGTCCACCCAAATCACCTTCACAAGCAACAGTCATATCTGTTTCTTCCATAAGAAGTGAAGCACCTATTCTTGCAGTTGTTAGAGTTTGCTTTTGAACAAAGTGCTGGTCAAGGAAGCACATTGCATTCAATCTGAAACGCTCTGCTAATTTCTTCATAGCAATAGCAAGCTTTACTGCTCTTCTGATATCATCATCAGTAACATCACGCTTCTTGAAACGAGATGTTAGTTTCTTTGCAACAGCCTCAACCTCATCGGCACTAACCTTTTCCCACTCTGCAAGAAGGTGACTGCTCTGAATGTAGATTACATTTACATCAAATGCAGACTTTAAGAATGTTTTTGAAAGTTCAAGGTCATACATACCACGGAAAACATTACCGATAACACCGATATTGCTTTCTTTAATATCGCTTACAGCTTGTGCTGCCTTCACATATACACCGATTTTCTTATAAGCTCTCTCGTCATCAATGCTTCCTACAACAATCTTGTAGTCTCTTCCAAGCTTTCTCATTGTACCTGTGATTTGCGCAATACCAATTGTACTACTGTTTCTTAAGCTGTGCTCGTAGTTGCTGTTAACATCAATTACATCAGCGTTCTGAACAGAGAAGAATACAACAGGAACGCCCTTTAGTTTGTTTATAACATGCATTGTGATAAAGTCTGGCATATATGTACCATATGCAACAACAAGCAAATCAATGCCCTCTGCTGCGAACAGGTTACCTGCTTTATCTGCTGCGTCCAATGTGTCGATCATTTCAGAGCAAACCACATTTTCAAAATGCTTTTTGAAATTTGCTCTTACTCTTTCCATATCGCTTTCTACATTCTTTTGCAATGTTTCTGGATACATTCTCCAATATTCAAAGTATCCTCCTGTAAACAAACCAATTTTGATTTTCTTGTTTACCTTTGCTTCGGAAAGAATATCCCCGAAAGTATTACCATTAGCCTCTTCAAATGATTTAATGTTTGACATAACTTTTTCCTCCTTATTATTTAAGAATTTTGTTCTTTAAAAATTTATAAATCTCGTTTGTGATATGATAAAAACCAAGATCGGTGTAATGTAATCCGTCTACAGTCATTTCATACCATATACGATCATCATCCAATGTATCGTCTATTATCAGAGTATAAATGTTCTTATCGCCTTCCTTAGTAAAATCTTCGGCAATTTTCTTCTGAATTTCTCTGTCAGCCATACGACGCTTTAGCTTTGAGGGTGTCAAGATATCCATACCACTTACTATAAAAGGTAATATCACTATAGGAGTATCTGGATTTGTTATTCTGTATTCTTTTATAAATCCACGGAGCTTTTCATCTAACCATTCACTCGTCGGACAATTACCTTCAATATTTATTATCAGGGCTGCTGTATCTTTTATATCTCTGATGACTGTTGCTACTTCCTTTTCCCCTTTACCGCTGGAGTTAAACCCAAGATCATATACCTCCATATCAAGCCATCTTGATAAAAGTGGTGATATCGCCATACCCGGCCTTGATGCACTTGAGCCCTGTTGTACTGAAGAACCATATATAACAATATTTTTATCAGTCTTGAATTTATACACCGGCTCTGTGACAACTGCATCATCATCTACGCCTATTAATACTTTGTCCACCCCGCCATATGTAGGGAAGTTTAAAAGCACATCAAATTCTTCTGCCTCATCCAGTTCAAGTAATTTTCTAACATAATACTTGTTGTTGTCAGGTGTCATATTTTTGGAAACATCGTAGAATATGAATTCCTTACCATCCTTTGACAAGTATAAATCAAAACTCTGCTTAGAGGTCTCTGCAAGATGTGGCGACCTCACATGATCAAAATGTCCTGGTTTCGCAGCCAGACTCACTTCTAAATGCAATTCTTTTAGTTTGGCATGAAAACGAATTTGTCCGCCTGCGGTTTCATTACTCAGGTTATAAACTGCTTCAGGTAATTCTGCCTTTGGAGAAAGCGGCATACGCCTGTACACTCCATCCTCTGAGTAGAAAGGAAATCCATAAATCTTAAATGGCGATTTTTGAGGATTATACCATTTCATTTCTATCTCACCTCTATTTCTACCAAATACATAATTCACTATAACTATTAAATCATATTTTTACAATTTTTTCAACTGGCAATTCGTATTTTATTTGCAAATTTTATCTGCAGATACACCAATAAACAAAAAAAGAAAGTTATAAATTATCAAAAAACTCTTGACTCATTTTATGTTTTTTGATACAATATGCACATACGGCAAACGGAGGATATGGTTAATATGAACAAAAGTCACGAAATTAAATATATTGATTATTTTAAAGATAATGAAAATATCTTTATCCATCTTTCGGATAACAGTGATTTAAATACAGTTATGCATCGTCATAATTCTATTGAAATTTCATATGTTATTTCAGGTTCCGCGATACATACTATTCAAAACACTTCATACCCCGTAAAAAAAGGTGATATCATATTAGTAAACCATAATGTTCCCCACTGTTTTACCCATACATCCAATACGGAAGATTTTATGACATACAATCTTCATTTTACTCCTGATTTTATTGAAACATCAGATATGGATAATAACGAATTTTATTCGCTGATATCTTATTATATGTTCCCTTCCGTTTTTGACGAATTTGATTATGAAAAACCACTAAACTACATAGTTAAAACAAAATCAAGAGAATTTCATTCACTATTTAAGAAAATATATTCAGAATATACTAATCGTGAAATAGGCTATGAACATATAATAAGAGCTCAGTTAACTGAGTTAATCATCCAACTGTTCCGCGAAATAAGAAAACAACAGCCTCATTTTACCCAACCTCATCAGGAATTGGTCGAAAAAGCCATCAAACATATGAATGATAACTATAAATCCCGAATAAGACTTGAGGATATCGTTTCTGATATGTTTGTCAGCAAAAACTATTTCCGTCAGATATTCAAGAAAATAACAGGCGTTTCTGTTTCAGCTTATATTCAGGATTTGCGCATAAACGAAGCTCGCCGATTGTTAGAAAATGATATGGAAAGCTCTGTTTCTAAAATTGCAAATAAATGTGGTTATAACGACATGAAATTTTTCTATCAGGCTTTCAAAAAAACTGTTGGAATGACACCTACCGAATATCGTCAAGCAAAGTTAAAAAATACAAGCTTTGCCGATTTTGATGATAAAATTGTTTAATTGAATTTATTAACTTATATATGAATATGGTAATAAAATATACAAAAA
>JAZNOH010000037.1:0-2352 GCA_045580715.1 Clostridia bacterium | reverse complement strand
AAGGCTTGAAAAAATTGAGTGAAGAATAATTGTTGTGAAAATTTTGGGTATTTATTAAAACGAGATTTGTAGTGTATTTATTTTGTATGTTTAATTTGTGTATTTAATTTGTGTATTTTTGTAATTCATTTGTAGATTGTTTAATTTGTAGATGAAAATTTATTTTTAAGGAGTTTGATGCTTTATGGCAAGAAGAAAAGTAGACACAAGTATGCTCGAAGGTTTACTTCAGGGCGCAGAAAGTCAGGAAATCACAAGAGGAGCTCGTACCTCTATTGACCCTAAATTTCCTGCATTCACAACACCTGTAAACGAAGATATTTTGGTTTATATCCCTCGCACTAATATGGTTACAGACGAAAATGGAGAGACAATGAAGGTTCTTACTTCTCATATCCATGATTATAAGGCTGGTCAGTCTTTCGGTAAAATGCGTTGTATCAATGGTTTGTCAGGTAATCAGTTCTTTGATGAACTTGGTTATGATGGTACATGTCCTGCTTGTGAAGCGGTAGCAGAATGTTGGGACCTTTACAATAAGAAGTTGGCTTCTGAAGCTCAGAAATTGGGTATTGACCCTCAGAATGACCCTTCAAATGTTCTCAAAACTGTTAAGGCTACACTTCGTCAGGAAATGGATATGAAGAATCCTGATGAATATGTAACATTCCCGATTGTTATTATTCCTCAAAAGGGTAAAATGATTCCTGCTGATGATGCAGCTGCTAATTTGAAGCCTGTATTCGTTACTTGGAGAAAACAGAGATATGAAGATAGTATTATCTCAGCTCTTGATGCTCTTAGAAACAATCCTGGTCATCCTGCTGGTATGTTCTGGTTCTGGAAATTCTCATACAATACAGAAGGTAAACAGCCTACTGCTATGCTTTCTGCAAAGAATGCGAAGTACAGTCCTATTACAGATGCTTCTGACTTAGCTCCTTTGGCTGCAATTTGTGAAGAGGCTGCAAAAGAGTTTACTCTTGTTAAAGCGGCTGAAGTTCTTGTTGCTAACCAGTTCATGTATAAAGAGGACATGGTTGCTGAGGTTTCTAAAGTAATGGCGAAAACACGTTCTTTCCTTGAACTTGTAGGTGCTGCTGATGCTCCTGCACTTGAGGCTGCACAGGGTGGTGCAAATCCCCTTGCAAGTTTTGCGAACGCTCCCCAAATCTCAGCTCCTGCTGGTGATTTAGGTGCTGCTCCTGCAACTCCTGCTGGTCCTCAGGTTACTGCTGGTGCGCCAGTATCATTTGGGATGTAATCGAAAATCGAGAGGTTTTATAAAATCTTTTGAGTGATTTACAAGTTTAGGAGAATTTAATTATAAATTTTCTGGAACGGACAGAGGTATGTCAACAAACTGCCTCTGTCCTTTTTGATTATTACACTTAAACTTATCATAAAGAAAGCAGATATGAATTATATAAGTGAACCAGTTGAATATGAAAAACTTTTGAAGTTGTTTGAAGTTGTTGTTGTTTAATGAGAGAATGAAAACCAATATTATATAACTTTTTATATTCTCTTGTGGATATAAACTTGGTTTTCTGTGTGTTTAACAACCTTGACAATTTGTGTTTTAACTTGTTCAATTTGTATTTTTATATTTGCATATCGAACTTGGTGTTTTTGTATTTAATCAAAATGTATTGAGAACTTCGTTAAAATTTTGCATATTGAACCTCGTGGTTTTTATGTATTTTTATGCGGAGAACTTGGTAAGAATTTAGGAGGTAGTTAGTTATGAAATATTTTACTGCTGTAACAATCACTTCGGTGTATGAAAATCCTGATGATAATGAACTTTATCCTTTGGTAGATGAAGAAGGCGAAGAAATGGTAGAAGATTTCTTCTTGGTTGCTGGTCATCCTGATAGTGATTCTGTATTAGAAATGGATGAGGTTGCGGAAGTAGTGAACAGCAAAGAGACTGGTGATATTGTATTATTGACTCTTGATTATTCTCAATTAGTTCATGGTCGTGATGATATAGATGAATTATCAGAAGAGGCTGTTGTATCTGAACTTGATTCTTTGTTAGATAATATGGATGCTTTTGTTGATAAGGGTGAAATTGAACTTATGGAGACTGAGGAAGTTCGTATAGATGTAGTTCCTAACTATGACCCTATTGAAGTTGATGAGGTTTAATAATTGAAATATCTTCAATAATGTGGTTTGCGGAGAACAAAATTTATTTTAAATTTTGTATCTAAGCTGTGTATTCTCTAAGCTTCGTGCATTTTGAATAATTTTTGAAGTGTGGTTAATATTCTTTCTTGGGTATTTCTAAAGGATAGTTTGTGTATTTCTTTAATTTAGGGTATTGCGAACAACATTCTGTAAATT
>JAZNOH010000036.1:0-3447 GCA_045580715.1 Clostridia bacterium | reverse complement strand
GCAACACCGTTATCGGGGTCGCCGATTTCAGGGTCATAAACATATCCGCAAGGGCAAACATATTTTTCCATTTTAATTTCCTCCTAATTTTATTTCAGCTATATATTAACCGAAATATCTCTTAAGCATACCTTCTAAGCCCTTGCCGTGGCATAGTTCATTGTGAAACTTTAATTTTAACATTTCTATCAACTCCACAATATATAGTATTAAATATTTTACATAATTTGATATATAGTGTTATTTGGTTTTTAATTTACCATTCACAAATGTGTATTTAGGCTTATTTTCCAATTTCTTTCCACTTTGCTCATAGTCTAAATCTTCTTCATAACCCTCTATCATTGGTTTTACACCTATGCCTTGTATGATTGCTCTGCTTTCTTCTTCAACTTCTGGACTTACTTGTGTGTAATAGTGTATGGTACTTTCAATCTTTTTATGACCTAATTGCTTTCTTAAAAAGTTTATATTTACGTGTAATTCATTTGCAGCAATAGTAGCATAGGTATGTCTTAAATCGTGCCACCTAAATTTAATACCTAAATCATCCTTTGCTATCCTTTGAACTATTTTACCACTATCAGGAGTTAAAAACTCACCATTGGGTTTTCTGTTTATAAAGTTAAGACCCGATAAATATAATTCCTCGCCATCTTCTGTATAAACCCTAACTTTTTCTGTATCCCTATATGCTGTACCCATTTCTTCTTTTTCTTTTATACGTTTTTCATACAATATTGTGAGATACACATACAAATCTTCATTAAAGACAACTTCACGCTCTGCCTCTGCTGTTTTAAGTTCTGTTAAGGTCCAGCATTTATCTATATAAAGCATTTGCTTATTAACCTTTAATTTTCTATTCTTAAAATCTAAATCCTCAAAAGTCAAGGCAAATATTTCTGACACTCTCAAGCCTGTTAATAACCCTATATAGAAAGAAGCGTGTAGGTTTGTAGTTCTTAATCTTTCTTCTAATCTTGTCAAATCAGTATCAGGTATTCTAACACCAACCCTTCGCTGTGTGCCTCTATCCCTTACTTTTTCAACTTCTAACATTCTATTCTCTTTAACATAACCATTACGCTTTGCAAAGGAGAAGATACCAAAGAGAGTTTTGTAAAAACCGTTGATATATTCACTACTATATACTATCTGTCTTTTATACTTGCAATCTGTTGTAGGTTTACCAAGTCCATTCATAAAATCATCTAATTCTTGACCTGATATACTTATTATAAACCTATCACCAAAAACATATTTAAGGTGATTATTATATAAGGAATAATGTCTTTTTAAGGTGTTAGGTGATTTGGTATCTGCTTGTGATTGTATCCATTCCTCAAAAACTTCTGAAAACAATTTAGAGTTATTACTTACAAACCCTTGACTTTTTGCTTCCTCAATAGCCTTTGCTCTTGCCTCACTTGCTTCGAGGGCAGTCCTAAAACCACTCTCTCCACCTTCAAGCGTTTCACCATTTACCTTTATCTTAAACCTATAAGACCAAGTTGCCGCACCTGCTACTTGTCTTACACCTACATACTTTTTAGAAGATTTATAATCATTACCCATATTTTCCACCTCGAATACACGAAACATTCCTATAAAACAATTATAACGCTTTTAGGTGGAAAATACAATAGATTTTGAAAATTACTTAAATTTTATCTTTATATTTTTCATTCTCAAAATAGACTTCACCCGTTTTGGTGTTCTCAATTCTTACAACACTATCTTCTAATTTAATACGAGTTTCACAAATCCACCAAGAACTCGCATTTTTACCACTCTCTAAAACAGCAGCCCATTCCTTATTAATGTTATTTTCTTTACTCCACTTTTTCCATTTCTTAAAATAGGGTTGCTTTTTTACCACTATTCTTATTTCTGTTTTATCAAGGCTACTATTTAACCCCGTATTTTCTACCGTAACTTCTTCGTCCTCTGTAAGCCATACAACAGGCTTATAAAGTTGCATTGTGCCATTGTTATAAGCAACCTCGTCAAATCTATGCTTACGCCAATCTGTTAAATTGCTTTCACTTAATTTTAAGTAACCCTGTTCTAATATACTATCTAACCAATGCAGACAAGTATAATGATATAATACTTTCATTTCTTACCTCTTTTCTAAATAACCCTGCAATTTGAAAAATTGCAGGGTTATTTGTATGTTATATTATTTTACACCCATATTTTTTATTCTTGCAGGTATAACTGATTTTGCATTACACATAATACAACATCTACCATCATTTACAGGATAAGCATTGTGGCTATATTCATTTTCAAAGTATTCGCCACATATAGAACATGTAAAACTCTCATCTGCTGGTTGTATAGCATCTGGGTCCTCACAACCCATCTTTTTAAGCATTTCTTTTATCTGTTCAATTTCTTCTGCGTTAAAATCAGCAGGTGTCTTACCATAATTAGCACACATATTTTCTAAAAAAGTTTTTGCCATAATTTTTCACTCCTTATAAGTTATTACATATATTATATCACTAAACTCCGCTTTTTTCAAGATTTTAATTGTAAAAATAGAGTGTAGATAATAGACACTCTATTTTTGTGCGTTTTAGTGTCTAAATAGAGTTGTTTTCTGGTTATTTTGACAGTTTGTAAACCAAGTCTTAAGTTTAGCTTGACGATTTTATACTGAAGAGTTATGATGTGACCAAAATCAAGAAAAGGAGTTAAAAAAGTATATGATTGTTTCGTACATTAGAGTCAGTTCTGATTCGCAAAATTTGGATATGCAGAGAGCAAGTATTGAACCCTATAAACCTGAAAGAGTTTTTGAAGAAAAGATTAGTGGTAAAAATATGGAAAGACCACAGTTACAAGAAATGCTTAATTTTGTAAGAGCCAACGACGAAATTGTTATATATTCCTTATCAAGAATCTCAAGGTCCCTAAAAGATATGCTCATTATAATTGATAAACTCATAGAAAAAAAAGTCACTTTAATCTCTATAAAAGAAAATCTTACCATATCTGACAATAATGCGACAACACGATTTTTTGTATCTATATTGGGCTGCTGTTGTGAACTCGAAAGGGAAAACATAAGGCAGCGTCAGGCAGACGGGATACGGGAAGCTAAAAAACGTGGAGTATATAAAGGAAGAAAACCAATTCAGGTTGAGGACTTTGGAGAGTGGTATGAGAAGTGGCAAAGGAGAGAGTTTACAAAAACTGCTCTTGCAAAAGAGTTAGGTATCAGTAGGCAAACTTTGTATAAACTTTTTAAAGAATATGAAAAAACCCACGCCATTACTGAATAAAAACACATTTTATAAAATTATTTTGTGAAATGTTGAAATGACAAGGAATTAAAGGCTGTAAAAGTAAATATTTTTATATTTTTTCAATCTTATTTATTTTTACCCATTAAGGAGTGGTTCAAATTAAATTAGACGATAAAAATCTGCATTT
>JAZNOH010000035.1:0-10482 GCA_045580715.1 Clostridia bacterium | reverse complement strand
CCACCTATTGCATCAATTTCATATGCAATTGCTTTTGCATCTCGTTTATTTGTGCCTTTAAAAAACATATGCTCAATGAAATGGGACATACCATTCTCATCTTTTGTTTCACAACGGGACCCATTACCTACCCAAACCCCTATTGATACTGATTTCACATATGGAATTTCTTCCGACACAATTCTTATTCCATTTGACAATGTGGTGATTTTATGCATATAAAAACCCTTTCTAAATTTCAGGACGCCCTTTGGCGTCCCTTAATTATTTATTTTCTTTGATATATTTAACTGCTTCTATTTTAGCATCTTCAACTGTCATTTCAACAGGTGAAGAAGCAGTTCTCAGCTTATATTCAACAATTCCCTCTGAGCATTTCTTACCAACAACAATTCTCAAAGGAATACCAATCAAGTCAGCGTCCTTAAATTTAACGCCTGCTCTTTCTGCTCTGTCGTCCAAAACAGCTTCAATTCCCTGCTTCTTTAAATCCTCATAGATTTCTTCTGCTAATTGCATCTGCTGTTCTTCCTTATTGTTTACAGGAACAACCATAACCTCATACGGAGCGATTGAAACAGGTAACACTATACCATTTTCATCACTCATTTGCTCAATAGCTGCAGCAACACAACGAGTAACTCCAATTCCGTAACAACCCATTATAACTGTCTTTTGTTCTCCGCTTTCATCTGTGAACTTAAGTCCCAATGCATCAGAATACTTTGTTCCAAGCTTAAAGATATGACCAACCTCAATACCTTGTGCAGTCTTTATAGGCTGTCCGCACTTAGGACACTTATCCCCATCGGTTATAACTCTTATATCAGCAATTCTGTCTGGTGTAAAATCTCTGTTGATATTAACATTTTTATAATGATAGCCTGTATCATTTGCACCGATTATGAAGTTTTTCATATTGGCAACCTCTAAATCGGCAATGACCTCTATTTCAAGACCAATAGGACCTGCAAAGCCAACATCAGCTTTTGTTAACTCTCTTACCATAAATGGCTCTGCCAATTCCAAATCATCAACACAACCAACAAGGTTTTTGAGCTTGACTTCGTTAATTTCTCTGTCACCTCTTACCATTGCAGCTATGTACTTATCATCAGCCTTATAAATTATTGTTTTTGCAAAAACATAGGCTTGAGTTCCAAAAAATCCTACTAATTCATCAATCGTGTGAACATTTGGTGTTTCAATCTTTTCTAAAGGCAAATCACCATCTTCAAATTCTTTATCCTCTGGAATACATTGAGCTTTTTCATAGTTTGCAGCATACCCACAAGCATCACAATATGCAATTCCGTCCTCACCGACAGGAGATTTAACCATAAATTCCTGTGATCCGCTGCCGCCCATAGCACCTGAATCGGCATCAACTATTGTGAAATCAAGTCCAAGACGGTTGAAAATTCTGCAATATGCATCATACATCTTCTTATATGACTCATCAAGTCCCTCTTGTGTCATATCAAAGCTGTATGCATCCTTCATCACAAATTCTCTGCTTCTCATAACACCAAAACGAGGTCTTCCCTCATCACGATACTTTGTCTGAATTTGATATAGAGTCATAGGATATTCCTTATATGAACGCACCTCATTGATTACAGTTTGAGTAAACAATTCTTCGTGAGTTGGTCCAAGGCAGAAGTCTCTATCGTATCTGTCCTTTAGCTTGAACATACTTTGCCCAAAAACATCCCAACGGCCTGATGCCTGATATGCTTCAGCAGGCAAAAGTGCTGACATCAAAAGCTCCTGCGCACCTGCATTATCCATTTCCTCTCTTACAATTTGTTCAACCTTTCTCTCACATCGCAAACCCAAAGGAAGATATGAGTATATTCCAGCTGCAAGCTTTCTTATATATCCTGCTCTCATCATCAACTGATGGCTTTTAATTTCTGCATCTGACGGAACTTCTCTCAAAGTTGGCGCCAATAATCTTGACATTCTCATTTTTATACCCCTCTTTTATAATGTTTCTTTTTTTGTAAAATTATACAATCTGTGCTCCGCTTTGAATATCCTTAACAGTTGTTAAGACACTTAATTCTCCGTCATGCTCTGCTGATAAAATCATTCCGCATGATTCTAAGCCCATCATTTTTCTTGGCTTAAAGTTCGCTATAAACACAACATTTTTACCAATTAATTCCTCAGGTGTATGATATTTTGAAATACCTGATAAAATCTGTCTTGTTTCACTGCCAACCTGCAATGTAAACCTCAAAAGCTTGTCTGACTTTTTAACCTTTTCACATTCAATGACCTTTCCCACTCTTATATCAAGCTTTTCAAAATCATCAAATTCAACAAAATCCTTAAATGGCTCAATCTCTATTTGAGGCTCATCCGATTTATTTTCTTCTGCAAGCTCTTCTAATTTTTTGTCTGCATCAATTCTTGCAAACAATGGCTCTGCTGAACCAACCTTTTCTCCAACCTTCATAACTCCAAATTTTTGAGCACTCTCATATGAAATGTCATCAGCACCAATCTGTTCTTTAATTGCATTTGCAGTTGCAGGCATAAATGCCGACAACAACGATGCGATAATTCTGATTGTTTCTAAAAGGTTATATAAAACTGTTCCAAGTCTTGCTTTCTTTTCTTCATCCTTAGCCAATGCCCAAGGCATTGTTTCATCAATATATTTATTTGCTCTGTTAACCACATTCCAAATCTCATCAAGACTGTCTGCAATGTGCCAGGTTTCCATCTTCTTTTTAACCTTTGAAATTGCCTCAAGAGCAACATTTTTCAAGTCTTCATCAAATTCACCTGATATTGTGTTATCCTGAATGACCCCGTCAAAATACTTATTTTGCATTGCAACTGTTCTGTTGACAAGATTTCCCAATGTATTTGCCAAATCAGAATTATATCTTGCAATAAATGTGTCATAAGTGATATTTCCGTCTTGCGCAAATGGCATTTCGTGTAAAGAATAATATCTTACAGCATCAACACCAAAATGTCTTACTAAATCTTCAGCATAAATAACATTTCCTCTTGATTTTGACATCTTTTCTTCACCGAAAAGCATCCATGGATGACCAAATACTTGTTTTGGCAACTCTTCTCCCAATGCCATAAGCATAATCGGCCAATAGATAGTGTGAAATCTCAAGATGTCCTTTCCGATAATATGAACATCAGCAGGCCAGTATTTGTTATATAGTTCTCCCTTTTTATCTGGATGATAACCAAGAGCTGTTATATAGTTTGAAAGTGCATCAATCCATACATAAACCACATGGTTTGGATCAAACTCGACAGGAATACCCCATGAAAAGCTTGTTCTTGAAACACATAAATCCTGTAATCCTGGTTTTATAAAATTATTAACCATTTCTTTTTTTCTTGACTCAGGTTGAATGAAATCAGGATTTTCTTCAATATGCTTCATAAGTCTGTCCTGATACTTGCTCATTTTGAAGAAATATGCTTCCTCCTTTGTCTTTTTAACCTCTCTGCCACAATCAGGACACTTTCCGTCAACTAATTGAGTTTCTGTCCAAAAAGATTCACAAGGAGTGCAATAAAGTCCCTCATATTCTGACTTATAAATATCTCCCTGGTCATATAGCTTTTTAAAGATAGCCTTAACAGCTTCCTCATGATAATCATCAGTAGTTCTTATAAATTTATCATAGCTGATATTTAACATATCTGCAATATCCCTAATCTGACCTGCAATTTCATCAACATATGCTTTAGGCGTAACACCTGCAGCCTCAGCAATTTCCTGAATTTTTTGTCCATGCTCGTCTGTTCCTGTCAAAAAGAAAACATCATCTCCGATATATCTTCTGAACCTTGCAATGGCATCGGTCAGAATAATCTCATATGTGTTGCCGATATGCGGCTTTCTTGATGTGTACGCTATCGCAGTTGTGATATAAAACTTTTTATCCATTCCTATTCCTCACTTTGTTACTATAAATTTATATAATTGTTTGAATTCGTATTTTATTTTCTTGATAAGCCCCTTTGCCACCCTTTCGGGAG
The DNA here is from genome assembly GCA_045580715.1 of Clostridia bacterium. GTDB lineage: Bacteria > Bacillota > Clostridia > UBA1381 > UBA1381 > RGIG1988. The sequence continues at coordinate 6,456 of JAZNOH010000035.1, read as the reverse complement.
TTTCAAGCGCTCCTGCTTTATGAAAGCTTATGACAAGCACTAATAATATCGGTCCTAAAATCATACCGCCTATTGAGAAAATTTTATAACCAATATACATTGACATAAGAGTTAACAACGGATTTGTACCCAGATTGTAGCTCACAATCTTTGATTCTATCATCTGTCTTGTGAAAATTATTGCAAGGTAGATAATCAAAAGTCCAACACCCATCCTTGGATTACCTGACAAAAAACTAATTATTGACCAAGGTATCAGTGCTGCTCCACTACCAAAAAACGGCAGTGCATCAAGAGCTGCGATTCCGAGTGCAATAAGCATTGCATATTCAGCCCTCAAAATTGATAAACCTATCAAAATTATAACGAATGCAATCGACATTATGATAAGCTGGGCTTTAACATATCCTCCAAGATATTTTTTGAGTTGTCCCCCGACATTCGATATTTTCTCCAAAAAATTCTTTGGAAAAAGCTTTTTAACATTGTTTTTAACTTTCTCCTCATCAGACATAATGAAGAACAAAGATAATACGAAAACTATTATTCCAATAAATATACTTGGCAATTTCTTTGCAATATTTCCTGCACCATACATAAATGGCTTATAATTATCCTGAACTGCTCTTGCTAATGTATTTTTCAGATTGTCTCCGACATTATCAAGTACATTCTGCATTTCCACAGGCAAAGACGCATATATATGCATCATACTGTTTTGTATATTCTCAAAAGTTTCAACTGCGCTTTCATAAATTTGTGGTATTTGTTCATATATACTTTTTACCTCAGAAACAATTTTCCAGATAACCCCACCTAATGCGCCACCTAAAATCCCAACTGACAGAATAATCACTATTACTGCTGTCAATACTTTTGGTAGCTTTAGCTTTTTCTGAAGCTTTTCAGCTAACGGATTTAAGGCAAGCGATAACAAAAATGCAAGTATGAATGGCAAGAAAATCTTAACAAGCCACAACACTCCATTAACAATATCCCCAAAGAATGTAAAAAGACATACTAATAATGCAACTATAACAATTGTTATAACTGTCATTTTGAATGCAAGTCCCTTAAATTTCATTAAATCACTTCCTTAGTCATTTAAAAAATGTGACATTAATTCATATCCTTTTTCTATGTATATTCCTGTTTCTTTAGCTGTTTTTTCACAATATATTCTGTCATTTTTTATTTCCTTGGCAGAATTGTAGATAATATATGGAACAGGGTCTGATACATGTGTTTTTAAACTGATTGGCGTCGGATGGTCAGGTAAAACTAACATTTTATAATCTATTCCCTCTTTTTCCAATCTGTTTCTCAAATATCCTATTACCTTTTCATCAATCATTTCAACAGCGTACTTTTTATTGTCTGCTTCACCCCTGTGGCCGCATTCATCAGGACCCTCTAAATGAAGATATACAAAATCCTTATTTTCCTTTGTCAAAAGGTCAAAGCATGCATCTGCCTTACCTTTATAATTTGTGTCAAAATTTCCATTTGCACCATCAACATCAACAGATTTCATATCTGCCAATATAGCAATACCTTTAATTAAATCAACTGCTGAAATAACTCCTGCACTCTTACCAAACTTATCACAGAATTTTTCAAGCTGGGGCTTTGTTCCCTCTCCCCAAGGCCAGATTGATGTTGCAGGGCGCTTACCCTTTGCAATTCTCTTTTTATTAACAGGGTGGTCTTTTAAAATTTCCACACTTTTTTTCATCATTTCCAATAACTTATCTGCACCATCACCACATGGCAAATGTCCTGTTATTTTCTTATCCGAAATATCGTGTGGTGGAGTTAATTTAACATTGGTTGAGCCCTTGTCCCATACAAGAAGATGTCTGTAGCTCACACCTGCATAAAAGGTTACGATATCATCGTGAAGCTTTTCATTTATTGCCATCATCAATTCGGTTGCTTCCTCGGTTGTGATTTCGCCTGCAGAATAATCAACCATAGTTTTATCCTCGTAATTTTCCTCGTCAGAAAGTGTTACAAGGTTTGTTCTGAAAGTTACATCCGTATCCTTTAGTGTAACTCCGATACTTGCTGCCTCCAGTGGTGAACGACCACTATAGCACTTTGCAGTATCATATCCCATAACAGAAAGGTTTGCGACATCGCTTCCAGGCTTCATTCCGTCTGCAACCGTTTTAACCATTCCCAACTCTCCGTTTGATGCCATATAATCCATGTTTGGCTTGTTTGCAACATCTAAAATTGTTTTACCGTCAAATTCCTTGACAGCATAATCTGCCATACCGTCGCCCAAAACAACAATATATTTCATTTTATAAGCACTTCCTTTATTTTTTCAATCTGAATAATATACCAAGAGTTCCAGGTCCAATGTGAGTTCCGATAATAGTTCCTAATTCAAAAACTTCTTTAACCTCAACATCAAATTCCTCTTTGATTAATTCCTTAACCTCGTTGCAGTATTCAATATTAGAATGACCAATCATAAATTCGCATTTTTCATCATCAAAGTCAGGATTTTCACGAACCAGATTTATAAGCTTTTTAAACAGCTTTTTGTTTCCTCTTAATTTTTCAACAGGCTCAATAAGACCATTGTTAATTGTTAAAACAGGCTTTATGTCTAAAAGACTTCCGACAATAGCGCTTGTTTTCGTTATTCTTCCGCCCTTTTCAAGATACTTTAATGTGTCAACAAGAATATAGCACTGCCACGATTTGATATATTCCCTGCATTTTTCCAAAACAGTGTCAACATCCATTCCACTATCCAACAACTCCTTAGCATATAGAGCTGTTACAGAAATATAAACAGAAAAAGTTTGTGTGTCAAAAAGTCTTATATCTGCATTTGGATTTTCTTCCAAAATCTCATTTTTAATCATACAAGCTGTGTTATACTGTCCACTTGCATTTGAAGATAATGTAAAGTATATAACAGTGTCATACTCATCACTTGCCTTTTTTAACTGATCATAAAAATCAGCATAAGGGGTTTGTGAAGTAGTCGGAATTGTGTCTGATTCGTCGAGCATTTTATAAAACTCTTCATTTGTGATATCAGTTCCTGTCACATATGACTTTTCGCCAAATATACTCAAAAATCTGATTACTCCAAAACCGTTTTTTTCTGCCATTTCCTCAGGCATATCTGCCCCTGTATCGATAAATATTTTGTAGTTTGACATATAAATCACCCTTTCGTTAATCCCAATTCATTGTATGAAGCTCACCAAGGCTTTCAAGCTTTTCAAAGCCTGTCTGTCTTAACGCCTCATAAACAACTATTGCAACTGCATTTGAAAGATTTAAGCTTCTTGCTTCGCTTATCATAGGTATTCTTATGCAATAATCCTTATTATCATATAAAAGCTGTTCAGGCAGACCTTTAGTTTCCTTACCAAAAATAATATAATCTCCATCAGAAAACTTAACATCTGCATAAGTGTTTCTTGCTTTGGTAGTGGAATAATAAAATCTTCCACCTTTATTCTTTTCAAAAAACTCGTCTAAATTCTCATAATATTGAATACCTAATAAGTGCCAGTAATCGAGTCCTGCCCTTTTTAATTTTTTATCATCAATCTCAAAGCCCATCGGCTTTACTATATGCATCTTAACCCCTGTCGCTGCACAGGTTCTTGCAATATTACCTGCATTCTGTGGAATTTCAGGCTCAACCAATACAATGTTAAACATAATTTTCTCTCTCTTATATCTTTTATAGTATACATACAATTCCTCATTATACATTATATAACATTTTTTGAAAAAGTACAATACCTATAAGAAAAAATCATTAATTTTCGTAATATTTCCCGAATATTTCCCAAATCTGTTGATTAAAGTTTTTTTTAGTGATATAATTCTTACAAAATTTTATAGAAAAGAGTGATTTAGTATGAAAAATTTTTTAAAAAGAAAAGACATTGAAATTTCATTCAAACGCTATTTTATAGACGCAATGGGTGCAATGGCACAAGGCTTGTTTGCTTCCCTTTTAATCGGTACGATTATTGCAACAATCGGTCAGCAATTCGGACTTTCAATTCTAGTGAGCATCGGAGACTATGCAAAATCTGCAACAGGCGCTGCAATGGCAGTTGCTATCGGTTATGCCTTAAGAGCTCCTCAATTAGTGTTATTTTCATTATTAGCAGTCGGAACTGCAGCAAATGCACTTGGTGGCGCAGGTGGTCCTTTGGCAGTTTTGATTATTGCAATCATAAGTGCAGAGTTTGGTAAAGCTGTCAGCAAGGAAACAAAAATCGATATTATCATAACCCCTCTTGTGACAATTATAATAGGCTCACTTTTATCAATGGCTATTGCCCCATTTATCGGAAAAGTTGCATCAAGCATAGGTGCTGCAATTATGTGGGCAACTGAACAACAACCATTTATAATGGGAATTATTGTGTCAGTTGTAATTGGTATTGCATTAACTCTTCCAATCAGCAGTGCAGCTATTTGCGCAGCGTTGAGTCTTACAGGTCTTGCAGGTGGTGCTGCAGTTGCAGGCTGTTGTGCACAGATGGTTGGCTTTGCTGTTATGAGCTATAAGGAAAATAAGATTGGTGGACTTTTGGCACAAGGTATCGGCACAAGTATGCTTCAAATGGGCAATATAGTAAAGAACCCAAAAATATGGATAGCTCCTATTATCACCTCTGCAATAACAGGTCCTGTTGCAACCTGTATTTTCAAATTGCAAATGAATGGTGCAGCAGTTTCATCAGGTATGGGAACTTGTGGTTTAGTTGGTCAGATTGGTGTTTACACAGGTTGGCTTGCAGATATCCAAAATGGTTTAAAAGCTTCTATAACTTCTTTTGATTGGATTGGACTTATCTTGATTTCATTTGTTCTTCCTGCAATCATCACCTGGATATTGGGACAATTATTCAGAAAAATCGGCTGGATTAAAGAAAACGATTTGAAATTAGATTTATAAAAGTAAAGAGCGACCAGAAATTTGGTCGCTCTTTTTTAATTAATATTTGCAAAAATTGACATACTATGGTATAATACATATATAGTCTATAATGGGTGAGGAATGATTTTATGTTTACAGATAAAGCAAAGATTTATATAAAGGCAGGAAATGGCGGTAATGGTGCTATTGCCTTTCACAGAGAAAAATATGTTGCGGCAGGTGGTCCTGATGGTGGTGACGGAGGAAAAGGTGGAAATGTTATTTTCAGAGTTGACGAAGGAATGTCAACTCTTATGGACTTTCGTTACAAAAGAAAATACTGTGCTCAAAACGGAACAGACGGTATGGGCAAAAAATGTAATGGTAAAAATGGAGAGGATATAATTATATCAGTTCCTCAGGGTACAATCGTCCGTGATGCAGAGTCAAACAGAATATTGGCTGACCTTTCGGATGTTTCAAAGGATGTCATTTTAGCTAAAGGTGGTAACGGAGGCTGGGGTAACGCTCACTTTGCAACTCCAACAAGACAAACTCCTAATTTCGCTAAAAATGGTCAAAAGGGGATTGAACGAGAGGTTATCTTAGAGTTAAAATTGTTAGCAGATGTTGGTTTGGTAGGTTTTCCGAATGTTGGAAAATCAACTCTATTATCACAAACAACTAAAGCAGACCCAAAGATTGCAAACTATCATTTCACGACCTTAGAGCCAAATTTGGGTGTTGTTGAAATTGCAGAGCATATGAACTTTGTTTTGGCAGATATTCCAGGAATTATAGAGGGTGCCAGTGAGGGTGTCGGTTTAGGACACGATTTTCTAAGACATATTGAAAGAACACGACTTTTAATCCATGTTGTTGATGTTTCCTGTATCGAGGGCAGAAATCCTATTGATGATTTTAGAATAATCAATGAGGAACTTTCAAAATATAATATGGAGCTTGAGAATAGACCTCAGATTGTTGCAGCAAACAAAACAGATATTTTGCAGGATATTGATGCATATGAATCTTTTAAAGCAGAAATTCAAAAACTTGGATATCCATTATTTGAAATATCTGCAGCGACAAAAAAAGGTGTTAATGAGCTTATGAAATTTGCTTTTTCAGAGCTTTCAAAACTACCTCCTATTCAAGTTTATGAGCCTGAAATGGATATTGACGAGGGCTTTGAAATTGATGTGACAGACAAGGGCTTTGAAATCACAATGGACGAAGATGTTTTTGTTGTTTCAGGCTCATGGATTGAGGCTGTCGGCGGCAGTGTGAATTTCTCTGATGAGGAGAGCTTACAGTTCTTCCAAAGAGCACTAAAGCAACGAGGAGTTATTGATGCATTGGCAGATGCAGGAATAAATGAGGGTGACACAGTCCGAATTGGAGACCTTGAATTTGATTTTGTTTGGTAAGGAGTGTTTTTGTGAGCAGGTCAAAAAGTAAAAAGCACAGATTTTTAGCAATAATCCTTTTGATTGTCGTTATTTTATGCTTTGCATTTGATGATGTAGATAAGGCTGCTACTG
>JAZNOH010000034.1:0-2265 GCA_045580715.1 Clostridia bacterium | reverse complement strand
TCTTCCTAAGACCGCTTGGCCTCCGACTTATCCACATAAATCTTAGTATCGAGAAAATCAGCATAAGATTTATTATACAGTTTCATCGTGCCGTTATTTCTTCCCTGATACAGCAACTTGGCAAACGGGAAGAAACGCTCTTCAGCTCGAGCCATATTGCACTTTCCGTTCCCAAAGGGGGAATTGAACTCCTGTTTCTTGTTGTGGCTGACATGAGATGCGTTGTAACTATGATAAACCAACGCCAAGCCCCAATACCAATACTTTGATACTCGTTCCTCATAAGGGATTTTATTATAGTCATCTCTGCAAGCCCAATATTTCACCTTACAAGGGTAACAAGCTTTCTCCTCTGCAGGTGTCCCTTTTGGATACTTCTTTCCAAAGTGGGGGCAACTTTTACAGTCAGAGGGTAAACCGTACTTATCAGAAATATCTGTTATCATCTTCCACGCTTTCTTGCGTGGTGTTTTGCTCAGCCCTTGGTAGATATGGTACAGGAAAGGGTTAAATTCATTGATAATGACAGCATCAGCCTTTGTATTAATTGCTATGGTTGCACTCCCTGCAAACAAATCATAGAAATTAAAGGCTTCCTTATTAGGCGGTAGCAGATATTCAAGGAACGGCAAAAGTCTGTACTTGTTACCCATGTAAGCAATCAATGGCTCAGTATATTTCTTTTCTATTTTGGCCTTGATTATCTTATTGGGTACAATGTCCGTTTCAAGTGCTTTTCTCAGGGAGAAAACAAACTGTCTGAAAATAGCCTCCAACACCTGAACCGTAATAGAGTTACCAACCAATTTACCAATATCTTCTCGTGAATAGCCGTTCTCCCAAAGTATCTGAGCATCCTTTGGCTCAAAGCCTTGGAATCGCATCAGTTCTTCACTTGTTAAGCACCTAATACCTTTTTCGTCCTTAACAAGCTGCTGTTGGGTATATGGGTCTGGCCTACCGTTTTTACCAGTAGTTCCCCATTTGGTAGTAATACAATGGATGTAATCTGTACTAAAAAATGGCTTAAAACTATCTCTTTCGAGTTTCTGATAATCTTTGGGGTCAAGATAGTATTCGTCTGCTACATCTGTTTCAAACCATTCTTTTGCAAGGGGAGTATGAGCCACAGGCTCAGGGAATTCAAAGCCTATGCTAAGGTCATCCCTAATACCTATCATAAAGACGCGTGGACGATTCTGAGGGACTCCAAAATCTTTGCTGTTCATTTTCTGGAAGTAGATATTATATCCTGCATCCTGAAGATGTTTTATAACAGCGTTAAATTCAGTTTCAAAAGTTTCACTTATTAGACCCTCGACATTTTCAAACAGCATAAACTTAGGCTGTTTCCAAATTGCCACTTGTAGAGCACGATAAATCAAACCGCTGCGAGTCAGTTCAGGAAGTTCATTATGATACACTTCCAAAGTAGAAGGTAGTGGACTATCATCTATGAATAACCCTTTTTGCTTGCCGTTACGGCTGAAATCCTGACATGGCGAGCCGAATACCATAATATCAAAGTAGGGTAGCGTTTGCTCACAAAACTCATAGTCCAACTCATTTACATCTATTAAGTCTTTTTCCTGAGAAACACCGTGTAGCAAATGGTAGGCATAAGATGCATTATCGTCCAACTCACAGTAATTAACCAACTCAAAGTCAATACCAATATTGTTTAATGCACGCTCAGGCGCACCAATACCACTAAACAGACTCAGAACTTTCAACTTTTGGGGGTTGGTATCAATGTTCTGTGCTCTATCTCCAGATACGATACCGTACTTCGTATGAAGATATTTGTAGAAGAATTTTAAGCATCTTCTGAAAGACCCTTGATAACTTGGAGCATAACCCCTAAATTTGATTTTGCCATCTTCGTCTGTATAGGTTTCTTTATAGATAGAAAGGCTGAGTAAAAGGTTTTCAATATCTGCATCTGATATGGTGTGAATGTTGCGGTCTTCCCATATCTTAAACTGAGCATCATATAATCTCTTGTACTTCAAGGTGGATGCTTCACTATCAGTTCCGTTTTTCAGGAAGTCAGCAAAGAATTCTCCAAAGGTTTTCATGGTGTGTTCTTGGCGTTCTGATTTGGAGACAGCCTGACTAAGCCTAATATCGGTCATTCTGGCCTCATAGGCAATCTTATCCGTTAGAAACCCACCTTTTTGATAATAGACAGGTTTACTACCGTCCTCAAAGATTCTTTTATAACGGTAAAACCAAGTACCATCTTTTCTCTGATAAACACCTTTG
>JAZNOH010000033.1:0-1511 GCA_045580715.1 Clostridia bacterium | reverse complement strand
CTTTCAGCCTCATCCTGTTTTTGCTTTTCTTCATGATCAGTAAACAACTCTAACTGCTCATACTTTTTAGGTTCTTCATACTCATCCTCATTTACCAATTTACACATAGCAATACTTAAACGCCTACACAATAAATCTTTATTATAAATACGATTAAACGCCTTTAATACTGCTTCTTTTATAAGCATAGTAGAAGATGTCTTTATTTTAATATTTTCAGTTCCTCGCACAGGTTTTGGTACAGGTCTCCCATAGTGGTCTAACTTAACTTCACCTGTATATTTTGCCCTTATTTCAGGTCTCGTCAAGTTCTCTATGTCATACCCAATGTGTAAAACAATCTGGTCTGTAAGCATATGATTTCTTACAAGGTCAAGAGAAATAAGTTCTACCATCTCTTTTATTATTAGTTCTGTTTCCTCATAAGTATAAGGTCTTGTTAGAACTTGACCTTGTGACATGCTTGTCGTTTTAGGTTTATATGCTTTAGCCTCTTCAAGAGTGATTGGCTCATAACCCCAAGCGTGGTCTATAATGAGTTCTGCATTTACTCCAAAGAGTTTGTGAAGTCTGTCTATTCCCGATTGAGTGGAGGAGTATAGGGCAATATCACCCATAGAGTGCATACCATTAGCATTTAACTTTTTTGTGATTTGTGGACCAATCATCCAGAAGTCAGTTAATGGTTCGTGAGTCCATAATTTCTCTCTGAAACTAATTTCATCAAGTTCAGCTATTCTCACACCATCACTATCAGCAGGCATTTTCTTTGCATATATATCCATAGCAAACTTCGCAAGGACCATATTTGTTCCAATACCAGCAGTAGCAGTTATACCTGTTTCTTTGATGACTTCCTTAATTATTTTCATAGCAAGGTTATGAGAAGTCATTTTATAAGTATTCAAATAAGAAGTAATATCAATAAATACTTCATCAATGGAGTACACCAAGATGTCATCCATAGAGACAAAACGGGAATAAATCTCTACTATTTTAGCACTATACTCTTCATATAAAGCCATTTGTGGTGGTGCAATAATATAATCTACTTCAAGAGAAGGATTTTTCTCTAAATCTGATAAAATATAAGACTTTTCAGTTAAGGTCTTATTTGGTGCTTTCCACTTTCTCTGATTATTTATCCCATTAACCTTTTGTATAACCTCAAACAATCTTGGTCTTCCTGGAACACCAAAGGATTTTAAAGCAGGAGAAACTGCTAAAACAATGGTTTTTTCTGTATGCTCAATATCTGCAACAACCAAATTTGTATTGAGGGGGTCCAAATTTCTCTCTATACATTCACAGGAGGCGTAAAATGATTTAAGGTCAATACACAAATATTGCTTTTCCATACATTTTACGCCTCCTTTATATTATATTATTTGTCAAGGTAATCTTTTCTATTCCAATCCACTTGTCTTACTTGCTCTAACTTCTTTTTATGTAACTCAATTTCTTCTTGTGTAGGTTCTTCCAAAGAATATTCAGCACCACAATCAACACAT
>JAZNOH010000032.1:0-2625 GCA_045580715.1 Clostridia bacterium | reverse complement strand
AAAGTTATTTGGAGGGATATGAAGAAGATTAACTCTATGTTGATTGCTGGTATGCCTCGTTCTGGTAAATCTTGGTTTGTTAAGTCTATTCTGGCTCAAATGATGTTTTGGATGAAGCCTTCTGAATTACAATTCTTATTGTTAGACCCGAAGGGTGATATTTCTGACTTTTTGGCTATAAAAACACCTCATATTCGTAAATTCGTTCATACTGATGAGACTATTCTTCGTGAATTGCGTTGGGCAGTAAATGTAGAGGGTCCTCGTAGAAAGAAGTTATTGAGTGATAATGGTGAAATAGATTTCTGGGATTTTAAGAGAAAGCATCCTGAAGTTGAATTTCCTTTGTTATATGTGTTCATAGATGAGGTTGTAACTCTTGCAGAGCGTATGGATAAAGAAACTAAGACAGAGTTCCAAGAACTTTTGGCTATATTTGTTTCTCAGTTGCCAGCTTTAGGTATGCGTTTGTTTATGGTACCTCATGTAGTTAAGAACCAAATTATTTCAAAGACAACTACTGACCTTATTCCTTGTCGTATAAGTGTTTGTGGTGATGCTGCTCATATTGAAAGTACTACTGGTACTAAAGAGCGTGAATTCCCTCAGAAGTTGGCTAATATGGGTGATATGGCAGTTCGTTTTAATAATGATGCTACTTTCTTTGTTCACTCTGCTGTTTTGGCTCCAACTAATGATGGAGCACAAGAATTATTTGACTTTCTTGCTCGTTTCTGGGCGAAAATTGAGCCTGAAAGTGTAGAAAAGTCAGTAATGGGTTCTGGTAATTCTATGAATTCAGAAGTTGTTTCTGCTTCAATTTCAGATAATTCTTCTGATATAAATAATAATAGTATGCCAGGTGTGCCTCGCAAGAATATAACAACAGGTACAAAAGTTTCTCAAAGTAAATCTGCTCCGCAGGTAAAAATATCTTCTGCGGATTATGAATCGTTAAAGCAAAAAGCATTTGCCGATGACGATGATGATGATTTTGGTACAAATTATCCTGATTTTGATGATAATGACAACTCGTTAGAAAATCTGTTTGGATGATGATAAATGTTGGTAGCATTTGTATTGAAAATTTTAGAGTTATGTTTGTAAATGTAATGTTTTCTTCTGTTTGTGAGTTTAAAAGTATAAAATATTTGCTTTTATTTACATCTGAGTAAATAGTTTTTTGGAGGTTAGTTTTATGAGTATTAGGTTATTTACTTCTGAGTCTGTAACTGAAGGGCATCCTGATAAAGTCTGTGATAAAATTTCTGATAGTATTCTTGATGCCATTCTTCGTGAAGACGCAAATGCAAGGGTAGCTTGCGAAACATGTTGTACTACTGATTTAGTAATGGTAATGGGTGAAATCACTACCAATGCTACAGTAAATTTTGAGAAAATCGTGCGTGATACTGTAAAAGATATTGGGTATTCAAAGCCTGAATATGGTTTTGATGCTGATACTTGCAAAATCATTATTGCTATCGATTCACAGTCACCTGATATTGCAATGGGCGTAGATAATGCCCTTGAAAATAAAGAGGGTGGCGAAGGTAATGGTGCTGGTGCAGGCGACCAGGGTATGATGTTTGGTTATGCTTGTAATGAAACAGATTCTTTAATGCCTTTGTCTATTGATTTAGCTCATAAGTTGACAAAGAAACTTACTTCTGTTCGTAAGAATGGGGTATTAACTTATCTTCGTCCTGATGGTAAGTCACAGGTTACTGTTGCTTATGATGAAGAAACAGGGGCTATTTCTGTAGATACTGTTGTTATTTCTACTCAGCATGACCCTGATGTAACTCAGGCAGAATTAAGAACTGGTGTAATTGAAAAGATTATTAAGCCTGTTCTTGGTGATTATTATAATGATAGTATCAAGATTTTTGTTAATCCTACTGGAAGTTTTGTAATTGGTGGTCCTCATGGTGATAGTGGATTAACTGGCAGAAAGATTATTGTTGATACTTATGGTGGTGTTGCAAGACATGGTGGTGGTGCTTTCTCAGGAAAAGACCCATCTAAAGTTGATAGAAGTGCTGCTTATTATTCAAGATATGTAGCAAAGAATATTGTTGCTGCTGGTATTGCTGATAAGTGTGAAGTTCAGGTTGCTTATGCTATTGGTGTTGCAAAACCTGTATCTGTTCGTGTAGATACTTATGGTACTGGTATTAAGTCTGATGCTGAAATCGAGGCTGTTGTAAAGAATATCTTTGATTTTAGACCTACTTGTATCATCAATTCCCTTAATCTTCGTAGACCAATTTATGCAGAAGTAGCTGCTTATGGTCATATGGGTAGAGATGGAATGCCTTGGGAAACTACTAATAAAGTAGATGAATTGAAAAAGGCTTTTGGTTTAAATAAATAAGTTAAAGTTGGGGTGCAGTTATGAAAGATGCTTTTAATGTAAATGACTTCTTGGGCATATTAGAACAAGGGGTAAAAATAAATAAGAGGCGTGAAGATAAAGAAGCGTCTGTTAAAAGCGTATCTTCTAAAGAAACTGCACCCTCTTTAGAAGATTTATTTGAGGCTTCCGAGCCTATTGAAACTGTTATAAGTCCTGTTGAAAATGTTGATTCTTCTGTTTCTGACTCTGGGTTTAAAATTATAGAT
>JAZNOH010000031.1:0-25901 GCA_045580715.1 Clostridia bacterium | reverse complement strand
TTAGATAGTAAAACCCTAAGACAAAAGAAAATATCTGATATTCATAATAGAGTTAAAATTGGAAATGAATCATCAGCTGATATTTTTGTCTCAATACATCTAAATAAAATACCACAAACACAATATTGGGGTTGGCAATGTTTTTATCAGAAGGAAAATGAAAAGAGTCAAAAGTTAGCTAATAATTTACAAAACAGTTTAAATGAAAGTATACAAAAAGAAAATAAGCGAGTGGCAATGAAATTAGATAATGTATATATAATGAAACATGTAGAAATTCCAACCACAATTGTAGAATGTGGATTTTTGTCAAATCCTGAAGAAGAGAAAAAATTGAATGATGAGGATTATCAATCAAGACTTGCATGGGCAATAGCTCAGTCAATCAAAGATTTTTTAGAAAATAGTTAGAAAAATAACAATAATTTATTGACTTATTAAATAAAGTGGTATATAATGATAGAATAATATAAAAATAGACATAATTATCATTTTAACGATTTGGAGGGTTTTTAAAATGAGCAGAGTTTATAATTTTTCAGCAGGTCCATCAATGCTTCCTGAGGAAGTGTTGAAAAAGGCACAAGAAGAAATGGTTGAATACGGCAAGGCAGGAATGTCCGTTATGGAAATGAGCCACCGTTCAAAAGATTATGAGGAAATAATAAATGGCTGCGAAGCATTGGTGAGAGAGCTTATGAATGTTCCTGATAATTATAAAGTTTTATTCTTACAGGGTGGTGCATCAAGCCAATTTGCAATGATTCCTATGAATCTTGGTAATAAGAATAAAAAATGTGATATTGTTATCACAGGACAGTGGGCAAAAAAAGCAGCTGCTGAGGCTAAAAAATATATAACAGTTAATGAGATTGCATCATCAGCAGATAAGACTTTCAGCTATATTCCAAAGCTTGATAAGAATACATTCTCAAAAGATGCAGACTATTTCTATATTTGTATGAATAACACAATTTATGGAACAAAATATAATGAGCTTCCTGACACAGGAGATATTCCTTTGGTTGCAGACATTTCATCAATGGTAATGTCAGAGGTTATGGATGTTTCTAAGTTTGGTATGCTTTATGCAGGTGCACAAAAGAACTTGGGACCTGCAGGGGTTACTCTTTGCATTATTAGAGAGGATTTAATAGGAAACCAGATGGATTTCACTCCAACAATGTTCAATTATCAAATTCATGTTGATAATGGTTCAATGTATAATACACCACCAACATATGGTATATATATCATGAAATTAGTTTTGGAATGGATTAAGGAAAAGGGTGGAATAGCAGCAGTTCAAAAGCTGAACGAAGAAAAAGCTAAAATGCTATATGATTTCCTTGATTCATCAGAAATGTTCAAGGGTACAGTTGTTAAAGAGGACCGTTCGTTGATGAATATTCCTTTCATAACTGGAAATGAAGAGCTTGATGCTAAATTTGTTAAGGAAGCAAAGGAAGCAGGCTTTGTTAACCTAAAGGGACACAGAACAGTTGGCGGTATGAGAGCAAGTATCTATAATGCTATGCCTGTTGAGGGTGTTAAGGCTTTAGTTGAATTTATGAAGAAATTTGAAGAAGAAAATAAGTAATGTGAGGGAATGGTAACAATGTATAATATTCTTACTTTGAATAAAATTGCTGCTTGTGGACTTGACCAGCTTGACAAGACAAAGTATGCAATAACGGATGAGCAAAATGCTGATGCAGACGGAATTATTTTAAGAAGCTTTGCTATGCATGATATGGAGCTTCCAAAGAGCTTGAAGGCAGTTGCAAGAGCAGGTGCAGGAACTAACAATATTCCAATTGATAAGTGTACTGAAAAGGGTGTTGTTGTATTTAACACACCAGGTGCGAATGCAAATGCAGTAAAGGAGCTTGTTTTAGCAGGATTATTCCTTGCTTCAAGAGATGTTGTTGGTGGAATTAACTGGGCAAAGACTTTAACTGGCGATGATGTTGCAAAACAGGTTGAAAAAGGTAAGTCAAACTTTGCAGGATGTGAAATTCAGGGAAAAACATTGGGTGTAATTGGCTTGGGTGCTATTGGTATTCAGGTTGCCAATGCGGCAAGACATCTTGGAATGAATGTTATAGGTTATGACCCATACTTGTCAGTTGATGCAGCATGGAGAATGTCAAGCCATATCAAAAAGGCAACAAATATTGATGAAATATATCAAAGTGCAGACTATATCACAATACATGTTCCATTGACACCTGATACAAAATATATGGTTGATACAGACGCTATTGCAAAAATGAAGGACGGGGTTAAAATTCTTAACTTTGCAAGAGGTGAACTTGTTAATAACGATGATATTAAAAAGGCACTTGATAACAAAAAGGTATCTTCATATGTTGTAGATTTCCCTAATGCAGAAACAATTAACTATGATGGTATTATTGCAATTCCTCACTTGGGTGCATCAACTGAGGAATCAGAAGATAACTGTGCTATTATGGCTGCAAGAGAAATTTCAGATTTCTTAGAGAGCGGAAATATATTGAACTCAGTTAATCTTCCAAATTGTTCTCTTCCTGTAAATGGAAACGGAAGAATAACAATTATCCATAAGAATGTGCCTGATATGTTGGCTCAGTTCACAAAGATTTTCTCTGACGGAGGAATTAATATTTCTGATATCATTAATAAGAGTAAAAAGGATATCGCATACACAATTATTAACACCGATGATATGATTACAAATGACTTGGTTGATAAAGTTAATGCGGTTGAGGGTGTAGTAAGAGTCAGAGTGATTAAATAATTATAAAAGAAAAACCATTTGGAGAAATCCAAATGGTTTTTTGTTATATATTCATAGTTGTTACTGACAAATCGTCTGCATCTTTATCAACAGATATTGTTGTGCCATCGGTAATCTGACCTGTTAATGAAAGTTTTGCAAGCTTATCTTCCAATAATTTTTGGATTGCACGCTTTAGAGGTCTTGCGCCGTATTTAGCATCATAACCCTTGTTGAGAATAACCTCTTTTGCATCGTCGGTTATAGAGATTGTTGCATTCTTTTCTTTGAGTTTTAAAACAATATCTTTTAACAGCAGGTTGCAAATTTCTTTTAGTTCATCCCTTGTTAATGGATTAAATGTTACAATCTCATCAATTCTGTTTAAAAATTCTGGTCTAAAGATTTGTTTTAAACTCTTATCAACATTATCAGATAGTGTCAGCTCATCACTTGCACCAAAACCAAGTCCTGCATTTTTGAATTCCGAGCCTGCATTTGTTGTCATAATAATAATTGTGTTTTCAAAATTAACAATTTTTCCGTGACTGTCTGCAACTCTGCCATCATCTAAAATTTGTAGGAAGAGGTTAAATATCTCAGGATGAGCCTTTTCAATCTCGTCTAAAAGAATAACGGAATATGGCTTTCTTCTAACTCTTTCTGTTAACTGTCCGGCATCATCATAACCCACATATCCGGGAGGTGAGCCAATTAGCTTTGAAACAGAATGCTTTTCCATAAATTCAGACATATCAAAACGAATAAGAGCATCTTCATTTCCGAACATCACCTCGGCAATAGTCTTAACAAGCTCGGTTTTTCCAACACCTGTAGGCCCTGCAAAGATAAATGAAACAGGGCGTTTTCTGATGGAGATATCTGCACGAGCGCGTCTTATTGCTCTTGAAACTGCATTAACTGCATCATCCTGACCGATTACCCGTTCGTGAATTCTGTTTTCAAGATTTAATAGTTTAACAGTTTCATCTTCTGTCAGCTTGTGAACAGGAATTTTTGTCCAGCTTTCAATAACTGCAGCAATGTCGTCATAGGTTATCTCTGATTTGTCAGCTTTCCTTTTTGCTTTATTAATCTGTTCTTCTAATTGCAACTGTTCTGAACGAAGAGTTGCAACCTTTTCAAAATCAGCATCTTCTGTTGCTTTTTCAGACTCTTGATTAATGGCATTTAGTCTTTCTGTAAACACCTTTACATCATATAGGGCTTTGTTTTTTAAATTTACCCTTGAACCTGCTTCATCGATAACATCGATAGCCTTATCAGGCAAAAATCTATCGGTTATATATCTTTCAGATAGTCTTACTGCATCTTCGATGATTTTGTCGGATATCTTCACATTGTGGTATTTTTCGTAATAATCCTTGATGCCCTTTAGTATCTCTATACTTTCATCAATTGATGGTTCATCAACAAGAACCGGTTGGAAACGACGCTCCAATGCGCTATCCTTTTCAATGTGTTTTCTGTATTCTGCCAAAGTTGTTGCGCCGATAATCTGGATTTCACCTCTTGCTAAAGCAGGCTTTAGGATATTTGCAGCACTCATAGCTCCCTCTGCGTCTCCTGCTGCAACAATATTATGAATTTCATCAATAACCATTATCACATTGCCTGCTTCTGAAGCCTCATTTAAAAGACTTTTTAATCTTGCCTCAAATTGTCCACGAAATTGTGTTCCTGCAACAAGGGCAGTGAAATCTATTAAATACAGTTGATAACCAAATAATTTAGGAGGAACCTTTTGTTCAAAAATTCGCATAGCAAGTCCCTCTGCAATAGCAGTTTTACCAACTCCAGGTTCACCCAGTATGACAGGGTTATTTTTAGAACGCCTGTTTAATATTTGAATAACTCTGTCTATTTCTTCATCTCTCATAATAACTCTGTCAACCTGACCTAAGGAAGCCTTAGCTGTGAGGTTTGTCCCATAGGTATCAAGCATTTTTTTCTTTTTTGATTGGTTTTTTGAGTTATTTGAGGTTTTGTTTTTTTCTTCATTTGTTTTCTTGTCACCCGAAAACATATTTGACAAGAAGCCTAAAGGAGCAGTTGCAGCACCACCCTCGTCATTATCTCCACCACTCATACTTTGGAGCATATTTTGTATATCATCAGGTGATGAAATATCACCCATATTAGTCATAAATTCAGACATCTCATTATTCAGGTTTTCTATATCTTCATCTGAGTTAATGCCCATACTTTCCATCATTTGATTTAATGGTGCAATTCCCATATTTTTTGCACAAGACAAACACAACCCCTCATTAGTGGTTTTGTCGCCCTCCATTTTAGTTATAAATATTATAGCAGGATTTTTCCCGCATCTTGAACATAGTGTCATAAATTTTCCCTCCTCAAAGGTCAATGCAAAGATTATATCACATTTTTTTTAAATTGAAAAGACTTTTTCTGTTTTATTAACAATATGTTTGCATTTTGGCTTATAATACCCTAATAATTGTATGAATTATTGAATATTTATATAATGGGATGGTGATTTTATGGTAAGAGCGTGTGATTTAAAGCAACGAGAGGTTATAAATATTGTAAATGCAGAAAGGTTGGGATATATTTATGATGTTGATATTGATTTTGAGACAGGAAAAATAACTTCGATTATAATTCCGGGGAAAAGAGGAATTTTTGGTTTTTTCTCTAAAAAAAATGATTACATAATTCCCTGGGAGAAAATAATAACAGTTGGGAGGGAATTAGTTCTTGTAAGGCTTGAGGGTATAGATGTTGTAAAATAAATGTAAACAAACAGATATTGAATATATTATAAAAATGCTATATAATTTTATGGTAAGATAAAATATGTGAGGTGTAGCTTATGAAATGCCCATATTGTGGATATGCAGAAGGAAAGGTTATAGATTCCCGACCAACTGAGGATGGAAATGCTATCAGAAGAAGACGAGAATGCTTACAATGTCAAAGAAGATTTACTACATATGAAACCCTGGAAACAATTTCCCTTGCAGTAGTTAAACAGGACAACTCAAGACAACCATATGAGCGTGAAAAGATTATCAGAGGAATTATCAGAGCTTGTGAAAAAAGACCTATTTCGTTGCCTCAAATGGAAAAAATTGCTGATGATATAGAAGGAGAATTATATCAGGCTGCAATTAAGGAGGTCAGCTCAACTGAACTTGGAGAAAGGGTTATGCGACACCTAAAGGAACTTGACGAGGTTGCATATGTAAGATTTGCATCTGTTCATAAGCATTTTTCAGATATTGAAACCTTTATGGATGAATTGAATAAACTATTAGAAAATAAATAATAAGGATTGATTTTCTGTGGAGAATAGAACAATAGCTGCAATTTCGACTCCGATTGGTGTGGGTGGAATTGCAGTTATAAGATTAAGTGGAGATAGAGCAATAGAAATTGCAGACAAAGCGTTTATAGGAAAGGACAAGCTTTGTGAGGTCGATACTCACACTGTTCATTATGGACATATAGTTGACAAAAACTTGCGAAAAATTGATGAGGTCTTAGTAACAGTTATGAAGGCTCCAAGGAGCTATACATGTGAGGATGTTGTTGAAATAAGTACTCATGGCGGAATTGTTTCATCAAAAGGGGTATTAAAAAGACTCATTGAGCTTGGTGCATATCACGCAGAGGCAGGAGAGTTTACAAAAAGAGCCTTTTTAAATGGAAGAATTGATTTGTCGCAGGCTGAAGCAGTTATTGATATAATAAACTCAAAAACAACCTTAGCAAGAGATAATGCACTATTGCAGTCAGAGGGAAGTTTGTCAGAAAGAATAAATAGTATAAGAGAGAAGCTTTTAAATCTTGCTGCATCTATGCAGGTTATAATTGATTATCCTGATGAGGAGTTAGAGGATGTGACTTGCGAAGATATAAGAGAGAGAGCAAATGATGCCCAAAAAGATATTGATGCTCTTATAATGACATCGGAAAATGGGAAAATTATAAAAGAAGGAATTAAAACTGCCATTGTTGGAAAACCAAATGTCGGAAAATCATCGCTTTTAAATTTTCTTGCAAAAGAGGAAAGAGCAATTGTTACTGATATAGCAGGAACCACAAGGGATGTCATTGAAGAAAGTGTTAATGTTGATGGTGTTATGCTTGTGTTATCAGATACAGCAGGAATAAGAGAAACCGATGATACTGTTGAAAAAATTGGTGTTGAGAAATCAATAAAAAGTATTGAAAATTCGGATTTTGTCATAGTTATGCTTGACTCAACAACAAAGCCTGATGATGAAGAGATTAAATTGCTCGAAAAAACAAAAAATAAAAAAAGAATTGTTATAATAAATAAGACTGATATAGGTGATAGTTCAATTGTTGAGGAAATTAAGAAAATAATTAATTGTGAGCCGATTGAAATATCAGTTAAAACAGGAAAAGGGACACAAAAACTTATTGAGAGAATTAAGGAACTATATAATATCGGAGAGTTATCACAAAACGATAGAGTGATTGTCACAAATATGCGTCATATCAGCGCGCTCTCTAATGCCAAAGAAGCATTAGAAAGGGCACAGGAGAGCATAGAGTGTGGAATGCCATCAGATATTGCATCTATAGATTTAAACCTTGCCATAGAAGCACTTGGAGAAATCACTGGTGCAGTTGTATCGGATGATATAGTTTCAGCAGTGTTCCACGATTTTTGTGTAGGAAAATAATTAAAAACCCAAAAAATGAGTTTCATTTTTTGGGTTTATTTATATTTTTTCTGCAATCGCCAAATCTGTTTGTTTATGATTAATTAGAATTTTATCATTTGTAATTGCTTTGGTATTTACATATGATATTATTTCAGAAACATCAGAAACAGCGACAATATTTATATCAAGTTTTCTGTATTGTTCATAATAGTTTGCCTTTGGAATTATAACAGTGTCTGCTCCTGATGATATAGCTGCATCAATTTTTGCTCTTACACCACCGACAGGTAAAACCTCTCCTTTTATTGATATTTCACCTGTTATGCATAGGGTGTTTGGGATGGGTGTGTTTGTCATTGCCGAATAACAACATAAAAACATTGCAATTCCTGCAGACGGTCCGTCTATCGGAACACCTCCGGGAATATTAATATTTATATCAAAGCAATCCGAAGTGTCTTTTAAATAATTGTTTAATACAATAGAAACATTATTAACTGCAGTTTTTGCAGTACTTGTTCTTGTTAAGGTTTGGTTGCCTTTTTTTATTGTTTCATTTTCAGTTATCCCACCACAATGAATTGTTGAAGACTTATTTTTTGTTTTTCTTGCCGTTGCTTCAATAGGAATAACCAAACCATCTCCCTGATGCGTTACTGCAAGTGCATGAACTCTGCCGATACTCTCCCCGTTGTTGATTGAATAATTATAAACAGGGGAGTAGTGTCCACTTTCAATAACCCATTCAATGTCTTTTATATCAACAACTGTTTTGTTTTTTAGTTCCAGTAAGGAAGATAGAGTTTGAAGTATTGAAACTGTATCCCGTCCGTTTGATGCATAATCACATATTAATTCTTTGCACTCATCACTAAGAGTAATATCAAGCTTTTTCAAAGTGTTTTCAATTATTTTTAGGATATCCTGTTTTTTCAGGGAATTAAAAAATATTTCGGTGCATCTTGAACGAATTGCAGGTGGAATTTCTTCAGGACTTCTTGTTGTTGCACCAATTAGTCTAAAATCTGCAGGAATACCATTTTGAAATATGTCGTGAATGTGTCTGGGAATATTTTTGTTGCCACTTGAATAATATGAGCTTTCAAATTTAACTCGTCTATCTTCCAATACTTTTAAAAGTCTGTTAATCTGAATATTTTGAAGTTCGCCTATTTCATCAATAAAAAGAATACCTCCATGAGCCTTGCTGACGGCTCCTTCTTTTGGTTGAGGAACGCCTGCAGGTCCATATGCACCTGCACCCTGATAAATTGGATCATGAACTGAACCAATTAATGGGTCTGCAATACTCCTCTCATCATACTGCATTATCGTTGCATCAACCTCAATAAATTTTGCGTCCCTTTTAAATGGTGTTCCGTTTGAATTTTTTGCAAATTCCATTGCAACTCTCGATGCAGCAGTTTTCCCCACACCAGGTGGTCCGTAAATAATAACATGCTGAGGGTTTTTACCGCAAAGTGCAATTTTCAAAGCTTCAACTCCATCGCTTTGTCCTATTATTTCGTCCAGAGAGGTTGGTCTTGTTTCCTCGGTAAGTGGCGTGGTTAATGAAATTCTCCTCATTGCATTTAGTCGTTCCATAATATGCTTTGAATCCTCATTTATTCCGCTTTTGTCTTCTCTTTGATTTCTTAACTGACCAAGAAAGTAAAGACCTGTTATAACTGTAAAAAATAGTTGAATAATAACAATAATTGATGAAAACATTTTATAACCTCTTTTATAAATCTTTTTATTTATTTTTTAAAAAAAGATGTGCATTTATTCTTGCATATTAAAATTCCAAAAAGTGTAATATATTAAAAATTAAATTCATATAATAAATAATAAGATTATATGATAGGGGATATTACACATGAGAAAAATAATATTTAGTGTATCAATAATAGTTTTAGCTGTTGTTTTGTGTGGAAGCATAATAAAAAGGGACATAAAAAACATAAATGCTAAAGTTTATTATGTTGACCATTCAATGTTAAGATTAATACCGATAGATGTAAATTTGGGAAAGGTTACAAAGGGGAGAGCTGCAAAAATTATGGCTGAAAAGCTCGTAGACGATAAAAATCCTAAAACATTAAAGCTGATACCTGATGAAGAGGGATGCATAGATGTAGATGTTAAAGGTAATACTGCGATAGTAGATTTAAAGAAAACTATAGCAAAAAATAAACCCGAGAATAGAACTCACGGGTTATTGATGGTTTATTCAATTGTTAATTCTCTTACATCAATAGATGGGATTGATACAGTCAAGTTCCTTGTTGATGGTAAGGAAGAGAAAAACTATATTTCGGGACTTGATATGAGAGAGGTTTTTATTCCTGATTACTATATGTAATTGGGAATTTATTTTTATAGGTGCAAAAAGAGAATGTCAATTCATTTTCAGTTATATCCTCTGACTTTTTTATTAATTCCCAATTTTCGTCATCATCAAGATTTGGCATAAATTTTTCGGCTGGTGTGTTATCATATATTTTTGTAACAAGAGCCTCATCACAATACGGTAATAAAAGCTTATATATTTCGGCCCCACCACATACATAGACCTCTTTTTCAAAATTGCTTATTTCTTTAAAAAGCTCAGATAAATTGTTGCAGATAACAGTTCCCTCTGCAGTATATGATTTGTCTTTAGTTAAAACAATGTTAGTTCTGTATGGCAGGGGTTTTGCATTTGGAAATGACTCTAATGTCTTTCTGCCTATTACTATTACATTATCCTTTGTCGTGCTTCTGAAAAATTTCATATCGGTCGGGAGATGGTAGAGAAGGTCATTGTCCTTTCCAATTCCCCACAGATTATTAACAGCTACAATCAGTTTCATAATATTTCCTTTCAAAATCAAATTGCAATTGGAATTTTCTTTGTAAATTCGTGATACTTATAATCTTCAAGCTTAAAATCATTTGGTGTAAATTTATAGAAATCATCAATTGTTTTATCCATTATCAGTTTTGGAGCATCATAAGGAGTGTTTGAAATTATTTCTTCTATAACAGGTACATGGCGTTCATAAATATGCGCATCTGCAATAACATGGATAAGCTCACCTGCTTCAAGACCACTTACCTGTGCCATAATCATAAGTAAAATTGAATATTGAACAACATTCCAGTTATTTGCAGCAAGCATATCCTGTGAACGCTGATTTAAAATGCCATTTAAAGTATTTCCACTGACATTGAATGTCATAGAGTAAGCACAAGGATATAAACCCATTTCAGATAGGTCAGCATGGTTATAGATATTTGTCATAATTCTTCTGCTCTGGGGGTTATTTTTCAGGTCATATAAAACTCTGTCAACCTGGTCAAAGTCCCCTTCGGAATATTTATGTTTAATTCCTAATTGGTATCCATAAGCTTTTCCTATTGAACCATTTTCATCAGCCCATTGGTCCCAGATGTGAGAGGAAAGCTCATTGATATTGTTAGATTTTTTTTGCCATATCCATAATAACTCATCAATAGCACTTTTTAAATATGTTCTTCTTATTGTCAGTATAGGAAATTCTTCCTTTAAGTTATAACGGTTAACAATTCCGAATTTTTTGATTGTGTAAGCAGGAGTTCCATCCTCCCATTTTGGACGGACATCATATTCTTTGTCCCAAATTCCGTTTGCAAGAATATCCTTGCAATTTTCGATAAATATTTTATCTGCCTTACTCATATTTTCGACTCCAATCCCAATATATATAACTAACTTTAAGTTTATCATAATCAAGGAATATATGTCAAGCATTTGGGGGAAAATATAACTGTTAGAAAAGTAAATCATTGGTATTTTTGCAGTATTATCGAGTAATATTTTGTTTAGTATAGAAGAAAATAATAAAAAGAGAAAATATCTCTTGATTTTATTGGAAAAATGTATTAAAATATAATTGTGGAAGAGTAAGTAGAATTTGGAGTGATTAGCAATGAAGACTTTAGGCTTTGATTACCAAAAAGCATTGGGATTTTTCTCGGAAGAGGAATTTGTAGCAATGAAGGATTATGTTAAGGTGGCACATAATATGCTGCATAACAAAACAGGCGCAGGAAATGATTTTTTAGGCTGGATGGATTTGCCTGTTGATTATGATAAGGATGAATTTGCAAGAATCAAAAAGGCTGCACAAAAAATCCGTTCTGATAGTGATGTTTTAATTGTAATCGGAATTGGTGGCTCATATTTGGGTGCAAGGGCAGCTATTGAGATGCTTACAAATTCTTTTTATAATTCAATAGATAAAGAAAAAAGGAAATCACCACAGATATTCTACGCAGGAAACAGTATTAGTTCAACTTATCTTGTAGATTTATTAGAGGCAGTTGATGGAAAAGACATTTCAGTAAATGTTATATCAAAATCAGGCACAACAACAGAGCCTGCTATTGCTTTTAGAATTTTCAAAGACCTTTTGGAAAAGAAATATGGAAAAGAAGAAGCAAGGAAAAGAATTTATGCAACAACTGATAAGGCAAGAGGGGCTTTAAAGACACTTGCTGACGAAGAAGGATATGAAACCTTTGTAATCCCTGATGATATCGGTGGGAGATATTCTGTTTTAACAGCTGTTGGTTTGTTACCTATTGCAGCGGCAGGAATTGATATTGATGCTATGATGGATGGTGCAAAGGACGCAAGAGGGGAATATTCAAATATAGAGTTAGAAAATAATCCATGTTATCAATATGCAGTTGCAAGAAACCTATTGTTGAGAAAGGGTAAAAATGTTGAAATGATGGTTAATTTTGAGCCGTCATTGCACTATTTCGCGGAATGGTGGAAACAGTTATACGGAGAGAGTGAAGGGAAGGATAACAAGGGAATTTTCCCTGCAGCAGCAGATTTTTCAACTGATCTTCATTCAATGGGACAGTATATACAAGATGGTATGAGAATGTTATTCGAAACTGCAGTTTTAGTTGACGAGCCTGAAAAGGATATTGTTATTGAGCAGACTCCTGACAATATTGATAAGCTTAATTTCCTTGCAGGAAAAACCTTGGATTATGTCAATGCAAAAGCAGCAGAGGGAGTATGCCTTGCTCACACTGACGGAGGAGTGCCTAATTTGGTTGTTAAAATTCCAAAGCTTGATGCTTATAATTTTGGTAAAATGGTATTCTTCTTTGAAAAAGCCTGCGGATTATCCGGATATTTGCTGGGAGTTAATCCGTTCGACCAACCTGGTGTTGAAGCATATAAAAAGAATATGTTTGCACTGCTTGGAAAACCAGGATATGAGTCTGAAAAAGCAGAGCTTGAAAAAAGATTGGGAAAATAAACGGCGATGCCGATTATTAATAAATTAAGAGGAGGAGATTAATATGCTAAAGCTTTTAATCGGAAAAAAAGGAACAGGAAAAACTAAGGTGTTGATTGACAGCGTTAATCAGGCTGCTCAGGAAGCTAATGGAAATGTGGTTTTCATTAGTAATGACATCGGAAGAAATATGTATGATATTAAGTCAAAAGTAAGAATGGCTGATACATCAGAATTTTCTATTGATTCCTGGAAAGAATTTTTAGGATTTATTTGCGGAATAATCAGTGGAAATTTCGATATTACAAATATTTATGTTGATGGAGTTTTGAAAATAGTTAAGAATAATTTTGATGGATTTGAAGAATTCTTAGCAGACATTGATGAAATTAGCAAGAAGTTTAATATTGATGTTATGATTTCAGTTAGTATAGATGCTGATGAAGCACCTGATTACATCAAAAAATACAGTAAATAATTTAATGGATTGAAAGGATAGTTATAAATGCAATATCAGAGTACAAGGGATAAAAAGCTATCAATTACATCAGCTCAGGCAATCAAGAATGGATTGTCAGTTGAGGGAGGGTTATTTGTTCCTCAGAATATTCCGTCAATCAGTATCGATGAAATAGAACAGATGTCGGATATGACATATAATGAAAGAGCGTATATGGTACTTAGTAAATTCTTGACTGATTACAGTGAAGAAGAACTTTTGGATTGCGTGAATAGTGCATACACAAAAGAAAAGTTTGAAACAAGCAGTATTGCTCCTGTATACAAACTAAATTCATCACAATATTTTCTTGAATTATGGCATGGTCCAACCTGTGCATTTAAGGATATGGCTTTGCAGATTTTACCTCATCTTCTGACAAAGGCTATGAAGAAAACAAACGAAAATGACGATGTTGTTATTTTAGTTGCCACATCAGGAGATACAGGAAAGGCTGCATTGGAGGGCTTTCGTGATGTGTCAGGAACAAGGATTATAGTGTTTTATCCTGATAATGGTGTTAGTGAAATTCAAAAGCTTCAAATGGTTACTCAAGAGGGCGATAATGTTGGAGTGGCAGCAGTAAATGGAAATTTTGACGATGCACAAAATGGAGTCAAAAAGATATTTACAGACGAAAATTATAAGAATGAATTAGCTAATAATCATTTTAAATTATCGAGCGCAAACTCAATTAACTGGGGAAGACTTGTTCCTCAGATTGTATATTATTTCTCTGCATATGCCGATATGCTAAAGGGAAAAGAAATCAGTGTTGGAGATAAGATTAATGTCGTTGTTCCAACAGGAAATTTCGGAAATATTTTAGCGGCTTACTATGCAAAGAGAATGGGATTACCTATTGCAAAGCTTATTTGCGCATCAAATGAGAATAATGTACTTACTGATTTTATCAACACAGGCATTTATGATCGTAAAAGAGAATTTCATACAACAATTTCTCCATCAATGGATATTTTGATTTCAAGCAATCTTGAAAGATTTTTGTTTGATATATCAGGTTGCGATGATGAGATGGTTTCAGAACTCATGAAAAAACTTAATGAAAATGGTGTTTATGAAGTTAATGAAGCTATGAAAAAGCAAATTTCTGATTTGTTATATGCAGGTTGTTGTGATGATGATAAAACCAAGGAATCAATTAACAAGTGTTTTAAGGAATATGGTTATGTTATCGATACTCATACAGCTGTTGCAAAGGCAGTTCACGATGAATACATTGAAAAGACAGGAGATATAACAAAGACAGTTATTGCTTCAACTGCAAGTCCGTTTAAGTTCTCTCAAAGTGTTTTGATTGCTTTGGAGGGATGTGGATATGTTGCAGGTAAAGATGAATTTGCTTTGTTGGATGATTTGTCAGCTATCAGCGAAATGAATATACCAAAATCATTGGCAGAATTAAAAACTAAGAATCGTGTTTTTGATGTGGTATGCGAAAAAGAGCAGATGCCACAGGTTGTTAACGAGATGTTGAATATTTAATTCAAAAAAAGTTCGCAGAGGGCTTGCTTTCTGCGAACTTTTTGAATATAAAAGATGGGGTTTTGATTATGAATATATGTTCGGACAAAGAAAAATGTTGTTGCTTCACAGGGCATAGACCACATAAACTTGGAGTGTCAGAGGAAAGAGCTAAGGAGTTACTTGACAGTGCAGTTGATTTGATGATTGAAAAGGGATACACAACATTTATATCAGGTATGGCACAAGGAATAGATATGTGGGCAGCAGAGGTTGTTTTGTCAAAAAGAGAAAAAAATCCTTCTATTTTTCTTGTTTGTGCGTCAGCTTATAAGGGTATTCAGAATAATTGGGTAGAAAAAGATAAAGAGTTATATAATAGCATTATAGAAAAAGCAGATGATGTTATTTATCTTTGTGAACATTATATCCCATATTGCTTTACATTGCGTAACAACTGGATGGTCAACCATAGTTCGATGGTTATTGCTGCATACAATGATGAAGATGGTGGAACTAAAAATACCATAAGGTATGCTATTAAAAATGATGTAAATGTCTATAATATACTCATAAATTAATGAATTTAAACATATAATATAATTTATGAAAAAAACCTAAAAAAATTATAAAAAAAGGTTGACAAGAAATAAAAATTGTGGTATTATATTTCTCGTGGTTAACACAGGGAATTAAATATGCGTGATTAGCTCAGTTGGTAGAGCACCTGACTCTTAATCAGGGTGTCCAGGGTTCGAGCCCCTGATCGCGTACCACAAAAAAGACAGATTTCAAGTGAAATCTGTCTTTTTTGTATTTCTTTATTAATATGAATTCTAATACTGTGAAAAGCCGAAATTCTTAACACAGAACCTCGGCTTTAATCAATCCTAAAAATGCTTGTGCAGGCAAGGACAAAGGATTATGACGCAGATATGCATAACCAATATTGCGAGGTGGAAGAGGGGGATTTAACTTCATTTGACAAATTATTCCCTTGTCTAATGCCTCTTTTGAAAATTCTTTAACAACGCAGGAAACACCAAGATGAATTGATGCAAACTGTATTAATAAATCGTGCACTGCAATTTCTATTTGTGGAGATAGTGTTATATGCTTTGATTTGAATTTTTCATCTATATAGCGTCTTGAAGAAGAATTTGTTTCAAGCAATATAAGAGATTCATCTGCTATTTCTTCCCAAGTATAGCTTTTCTGATGTTTGTAATCAGCACCACATACGAAAATATCATGTATTTTAAAACAAGGCTCAATGCATAATTCATTATCATTTATGGGTAAACTTACAAATGCAAGCTCGGCCTTACCCTCTTTAACAAATTGTAGTAATCTTGAAGAATATGAATTAGCCATTTCAATTCTTATTCCAGGATATAGTTTATGGAATTTTTCGAGGTATGGGAGAAGATAGTGCTTTGTGATTGTATCTCCGGCAGCAATGATGAGTGAACCACTATCTAAGTGGTGTAAGCGTGCCAATAGAGTTTCTCCTTGCTCAATTGACTGAATGGCATTTTCAACCTTTTGGAATAGCAAGGTACCCTCTTTTGTCAGTGTGACACCTCGACGAGAACGAACAAAAAGCTTTGTGTTCAAATCCTGTTCAAGCTGGCTTATACACTGAGAAATTGCAGATTGTGATATATATAAATTTTGTGCAGCAGATGAAAAAGATGAATGGCGTGCTGTTTCATAAAAAATTTTGTAATAATCAAGCTTTGTTTTCATATAAGTTCTCCTTATTACAGTTGTAAGATTTATATATTTTACTAATGGCTATATTTGTATTATAATAATATTGATGACGAAAGTCAATAGATGGGAGGAAAATTATATGGAAAGAAAAATTGGTACAGTATCAAGGGGAGTTCGTTGCCCAATTATCCGTGAGGGTGACGATATTGCAGGTATTGTTGTTGATAGTGTGATTGAAGCAGCAGAGTCAGAGGGCTTTGAGCTTAGAGACAAAGATGTTGTTGCAATAACTGAATCAGTTGTTGCAAGATCTCAGGGAAACTATGCTTCTGTTGAAGCAATTGCAAAGGATGTAAAAGCAAAACTTGGTGGTGGAACAATTGGTGTAATTTTTCCTATTTTGAGCCGTAATCGTTTTGCTATCTGTTTGCGAGGTATTGCAATGGGAGCAAAGAAGATTGTTTTAATGTTGAATTATCCAAGCGATGAGGTTGGAAATGCATTAATCTCTATGGACCAGGTTGATGAAGCAGGAGTTAACCCATATTCAGATGTTTTGACAGAGGGAAAATACAGAGAATTATTTGGTGAAAACCTTCATCCATTTACAGGAGTTGATTATGTCTCATATTATGGTGATTTAATTCGTTCCTGTGGTGCAGAAGCAGAAATTATTTTTGCAAATAACCCTCGTGTTATTTTGAATTATACAGATTGTGTGTTGAATTGCGATATTCACACTCGTGAAAGAACAAAGAGAATTTTAAGAGATGCTGGTGCAAAGCGTGTTTGTGGTCTTGATGATATTCTTGTAGAATCTATTGACAATAGTGGATTTAATGAAAAGTATGGACTTTTAGGCTCAAATAAGTCTACTGAAAATTCAATCAAGCTTTTCCCACAGGAATGCTTTGATTTGGTTTACGATATTCAAGCTAAATTAAAGGAGCGTTGTGGTAAGCATATAGAGGTTATGGTTTATGGTGACGGAGCATTTAAAGACCCTGTTGGAAAGATATGGGAGTTGGCTGACCCAATCGTTTCTCCTGCTTACACAGATGGCCTTGAGGGAACACCAAATGAATTGAAATTAAAATATCTTGCAGATAATGATTTTGCTGATTTGAAGGGAAATGAACTTAGAAAAGCGATTGAAGATGCTATAAAAAAGAAAGGCAAGGACCTCGTTGGAAATATGGCATCACAGGGAACAACACCTCGTCGTTTGACTGATTTAATCGGTTCGTTATGTGACTTGACAAGTGGATCAGGGGATAAGGGGACACCTATTGTTTTGGTTCAAGGCTATTTTGATAATATGACAGATTAATTTAGTTTAAAGGTTGTGAATTTCATGTTCACAACCTTTTTATATTGAAAATAAGTAAGCCACTCACAATATGAGAGTGGCTTTTTTCGTTATTTATTTTTTATTTCCCATAAAGAACTTATTCTTTTCACACATTTTTGCTTGTAGGTTATTTAATGCTTCGCCAAATCTCTGGAAATGAACTACCTCTCTTTGTCTTAAGAATTTGATAACTTCATTAACATCAGGGTCATCTGAAAGCCTTAGAATATTATCATAGACAGCTCGTGCTTTTTGTTCTGCTGCCAAATCTTCATAAAGGTTTGTCAATGGGTCGCCTGTAACAGCGATTGACGCTGCATTAAATGGTGTGCCTTGTGCATTTTGAGGATATACGCTTGCACCGTTGTCAGCATAGTATTCTGCACTCTTCATATTTAACCATTCTTTTGGTGTTGCACCATCACATAATTGCTGAACAAGAGTTCCAACCATTTCCAAGTGTCCTAATTCCTCTGTACCTATATCAGTTAACAATCCCTTTGTTATATCATCAGGCATAACATATCTTTGAGAAAGGTATCTTAGTGATGCGCCTAATTCCCCGTGTGGACCACCGTATTGTGTTATTACAATATTGGCAAGTTGAGGATTAGGTTTTTTTATACAAATTGGTCGTTGTAAGAATTTATTATAAGAAAACATTATCTATTAGCCTCCTTTTCCCATGGCCACGGTGAGTCAATCCAATTAAATTTCTGCTGATTTGCAGTTGAAAAGGCTGATAACGGACCAAATTTCTCTTCAAACTCTTTTTTATATTCATTTGTTTTTTCGACTAATTCTTTAAAAATTTTAAAGGCTTTTTTATCGTCAGGGTGTGTGTCAAGGTATAAAAGCATATCATAGGCTGCAAAACCATATGATTGAATTTTACATAAAAGACTTGCTCTATCCATCACATAATCCCTCCTGTTTGTTTACAAACTTTTCCATATTCTTCAATGCTTAAGTTCAGTTCAGGGAACAAAGTTCCATTTTCAAGGCTATCGCAGGCTGAATATATATTATCTAAATATTGAATTGGAACATAAGCATATCCGACACATCCACATTCTTTTAGTGGGCAAAATGATGACTGATTATTTTCTGCCATAATATCTCTCCTTAAATTATAGTACAGACGAAAACATCTGTCTTTACATAATATTCGAAGGATATAAATTATGTTAACTTAATTCATATTCATAAAGTATCAATATTGATAATATATTTAGATATAGGAAAATGAGGTGAGGTTTTGAAAAAAATGGCATATTTTGTAACAGTTATATTTATTGTGGCTATCGGCGTATTTTGTATTGCGTTTGCCAATGATGAAGATTCTAATAATATTGAATTCTTGAGTGAATACGGATGGGAAGTTACAGGAGATTGTATTGAACGGGAGAAGGTTGAAATTCCGTTAGTTTTTGATGAGGTATATAATAACTATAACTCGTTGCAGAAATTATCCGGACTGGATATTTCAGAGTATAAAGGGGAGAAAGCTGTTCGTTCTACATATATAGTCACAAACTTTCCTTATAATACAGAAGAAAAAGAAATCCGTGCAAATGTACTGTCAGTAAAGGGAAAACCAATAGCCGGGGATGTTATGACAGTAGCACTTGACGGATTTATGTATTCGTTAAATTACTTGAAAATTGGGAAATAATTATTTTATATCATTAATATTATAAGGTGTTGATTGATATACGAAATAATTTAACCAATTTGTAAAGAGGAGATTTCCTGACGAGCGCCAACGAACAATTGGTGCATTGTCAGGATTATTATTTTTATAATAGTTTTGAGGCAATGCAGTTTTTAGACCTGCACTAATGTCGCGTTTGTATTCGGCATCTAAAGTGAGAGGGTCATATTCTGCGTGTCCCATAACAAAAAACTGTCTGCCACTTTTAGCAGAAACAATGCAAACACCAGCTTCATCTGATGAACATAATATCTTCAATTCTGATAGTTCCTCGATATCAGAACGCTTTACAGTAGTGTATCTTGAATGAGGAATATAGAACTCATCATCAAAACCGCGCAATAACATTGATTTAACATAATCTGCTTTGTGAGGAAAAACACCAAAAAGCTTTTCATCAAGTGGATATTTTTTTATTCCATAATGATGATACAATCCTGCTTGCGCTCCCCAGCAGATATGCATTGTACTATGAACATGGTTTTTGCTCCAATCCATTATTTCACAAAGCTCATCCCAATAATCAACCTGTTCAAATTCAAGCTGTTCAACAGGAGCACCTGTGATAATCATCCCATCATAGTTTTCATTTTTCACATCATCAAAAGTTTTATAAAAAGCTAATAGATGGTCCTGGGCAGTATTTTGTGAAGTATGTGATTTTGTTCTTATCAGAGTAAGTTCAATCTGAAGAGGTGTGTTTCCGAGCACTCTTGAGATTTGAGTTTCTGTCTCAATCTTTTTTGGCATAAGATTTAATAAAAGAATTCTCAATGGGCGAATATCCTGTGTTATAGCTCGGGTTTCAGTCATTGCAAAAATGTTTTCGTCTGCAAGAATTTGGACTGCAGGCAAATCATTAGGTATTTTTATAGGCATTTTATTACCTCCGTATTAGATTGCATTTAGTGCCTGTTCAATATCATCAATCAGGTCTTTAACATCTTCAATTCCGACAGAAAGTCTTACAAGATCAGGTGAAATTCCGCAAGCAACAAGTTCGTCATCTGTCAACTGACGGTGTGTAGCAGTTGCAGGGTGTAAGCAACAAGAACGCGCATCTGCAACATGAGTTTCTATAGCAATAATTTTGAGATTTCCCATAAATTTCTTTGCAGCTTCTCTTCCGCCTTTGACTCCGAAGCTGATAACACCACAGCTTCCGTTTGGAAGATACTTCTGGGCAAGTGGATAATCTGGGCAAGATTCAAGATTTGGATAGAATACCCATGAAATCTTATCATTCTTTTCGAGATACTTTCCTATTTCCAATGCATTTTCACAATGACGGTCCATTCTTACATGCAAGCTCTCAAGACCGAGATTTAGAAGATATGCACTCATTGGAGCAGGAGTGGTTCCCAAATCTCTCATTAATTGTGCAGTTGCTTTTGTGATATAAGCGCCTTCAATACCAAATCTTTCGGTATATGTAACTCCGTGATAGCTTTCATCAGGTGTGCAAAGTCCAGGAAATTTATCTGGGTATTTAGTCCAGTCAAATTTACCAGAATCAACGATTGCACCACCTACAGCACTTCCGTGGCCATCCATATATTTTGTTGTTGCATGAGTAACAATATCTGCACCCCATTCAAAAGGTCTGCATTTAACAGGGGTAGGGAAGGTGTTGTCAATTATAAGAGGAACACCGTGTTTATGAGCAACATTTGCAAATCTTTCGATATCTAAAACTCTCAAAGCAGGATTTGCTACAGTTTCGCCGAAAACAAGCTTTGTCTCAGGTCTGAATGCAGCTTCCAATTCTTCATCTGTGCAATCAGGAGATACGAAAGTAACATCAATTCCCATACGCTTTAATGTGACATTAAAGAGGTTAAATGTTCCACCGTAAATTGAAGCCAGAGATACAAAATGGTCACCTGCGCTGCAGAGATTAAATACTGCAAAGAAATTGGCGCTCATTCCTGATGATGTGAGCATTGCGGCAGTTCCGCCTTCTAATTCACATATTTTTGCAGCAACGATATCTGCAGTAGGATTTTGAAGACGGGAATAGAAATATCCGCTTGCTTCTAAATCAAATAGCTTTGCCATATCGTCACTTGAGTCGTATTTAAAAGTTGTGCTTTGGATGATAGGTACCTGTCTTGGTTCTCCATTACCGGGACGATAACCACCCTGAACACATTTTGTTCCAATATTTTTATTTTTCATTATAATATCATCCTTTCTCCCAAAAATCTTTTTAAATCATAAAAAGAACAAGTAAATTGTAGCATTTTACAGTGTTTTTGTCAAGTGCTTTTCATTCATTATCATCGCTCATCTGGGGAATAAAGCTTTTTGCAAAATGACTTCGTCCCTTTATATAAAGAATACCTGATGCAGAGAAGAAAAGAGCACCGATACAGTTTACAATTAAGTCGTTCATTGTGTCATACAGACCAATATCCAAATATCCCCCATTAATTACTGTTTGTGTTGTGACACCGTTAATATTTCCCTCAATTATAGTCTTTGAAATATCTGATATTATTATTGATTCATTAACGATTTCAGGGTTAAGTGTTACGCTTGAAATTCCCTGTACAATCAAATCCTTTTGCATATCTGTTATGGTTATGATATCCATACCATATTCAAAAAACTCCCACAAAACACCAATTGTCATAGAAAAACAAAAGGAAACAAACGCAACAAAGATGGGGGACATATTGAAATGCAGTTTTGGTGAATTATTTAAAATATCTATCATTGAAAAGCCTATTGCTGCCATAATAAAACCATTGAGAGTATGGAGCACACTGTCCCAATATGGTACTCTTAAATAGTATTCGCCGATTTCACCCATTATTTCTGCAGCAAAAATGAATAAAATAATTAATGATTCAAGAACTGTCGGAAGCTTAATGTTAAATTTTCTGTCAACAATCGTAGGGATGAGGAATAGAATAAGTGTAAGAATACACATAAATACATTGTTGTAGTCAGCATTTATAAAACTATAAATCATAATTCCTATAACAAACAGGTATAATGTTATATAAAGAAGAATATTTCTTTTTTTCATCGTTTTGCCTCCAAAAATCTATATATATGATATTTTATGTTCTTAAATTTATTTTGTCAATAAAATAAAAAAGTATGGAGAATAATAATATATATTTAATGGAAAAAAATATTAAAAAAATTTGGATATTTTTTAACAAAAAGTATTGACAAAGTAATTTGTATATGCTATAATAACTTTCGTTGTCACGCTGAATTGATTATTTGGGAGTTTAGCTCAGCTGGGAGAGCGTCTGCCTTACAAGCAGGATGTCACAGGTTCGAGCCCTGTAACTCCCACCAATTCAATTCAGTATGCAATACGGTCCGGTAGTTCAGCTGGTTAGAACGCTAGCCTGTCACGCTAGAGGTCGTGGGTTCGAACCCCATCCGGATCGCCAACTTTCTTTTATGAAAGTTAAGATGCCTTTGTAGCTCAGTCGGTAGAGCAAGGGACTGAAAATCCCTGTGTCGGCGGTTCGATTCCACCCGAAGGCACCAATTTGCGGGAGTGGCTCAGTGGTAGAGCGTCACCTTGCCAAGGTGAACGTCGCGAGTTCGAATCTCGTCTTCCGCTCCAAACACAAAAGACGCTATATTAAGCGTCTTTTGTAATATGGCGCCATGGCCAAGTGGTAAGGCAAAGGTCTGCAACACCTCTATTCCCCAGTTCAAATCTGGGTGGCGCCTCCAAATCGGAACAAGAATAACTTGTTCCGATTTTTTTGCATTTGTAAAAAAAACACACATATATTATATATGGGTGATTTTATGAATACTGTATTTTCTTTTATGATTATTTTATCATTAATAGCTTCATTTTTTACGGGAACCGTTGAAGAAACAATTTATGCTGGGTTTGATGGGGCAATGAGGTCGGTTGAAATTGTTTTATCCTTTGCAGGAATAATGTGTATGTGGTCTGGGTTTTTGAAAGTTTCCGAAAAAAGCGGAGCATTAAATTTTGTTAGTAAAATTATATGTCCCTTTATCAAAAAGCTTTTTAAAGAAATAGAAAAAAATTCAAAGGCAATGCAATATATAACTGCCAATATAAGTGCAAACTTATTGGGTGTTGGAAATGCGGCAACTCCATCAGGAATAGAGGCGATGAAAGAGATGGACAGGATAAACGATAATCCTGAAATTGCAAGTGACGATATGAGTATTTTCACAGTTCTAAATACATCAAGTCTCCAATTGTTGCCAACAAGTATTATTGCCCTAAGAGTTGCAGCAGGTTCAAAATCTCCTCAGGCAATTATTCCGTGTGTATGGATAACCTCTTTATGTTCATTGATAGGAGCAGTTACAATGATGAAATTAATACTTAAAATGAGGAGGAAAAAATGAAATACATAATACCAGTTATATTAATTTTAATTATTTTTTCGGGAATATTAAAAAAAATCCCTGTATATTCAATTTTCTGTGATGGAGCGTTAGAGGGAATGAAAACTGTTATGGGGATTTTTCCAGTTATTATGGCAATAACAATGGGAGTATCTATGCTCAAGGCATCAGGTGTTATGAGTTATCTGACTGGATTATTAGGAAACCTTTTAAGACCAATAGGATTTCCAACGGAAGTCTTGCCGCTTGTTTTGGTGCGTCCATTATCTGGAGGAGGAGCAATGGGGGTTTTGACAGATATTTTAAACGAATTTCATCCTGATTCATTTATCGGTTTTTTCGCGTCAGTCATTATGGGTTCAACCGAAACCACATTTTATACACTTATGGTATATTTGAAAAATACAAGGGTAAAATATTCAAAACATATAATTCCTGCAGCAGTTTTTGGGGATATTGTCGGAGTTATAGTCGGGTTAGTGTGCAGTACGATATTTTTTTAACAAATTTAGGAAAAATTTTCGCAAGGTACTTGAAAAAAACATTAACATAGTATAAAATAAGTATGTTGTATTAAAAAATTATATTATAAGAGGTGTATACAATGTTAAACAAAAAAAGTGTAGAAGATATTCAGGTTGCAGGCAAAAGAGTGCTTGTAAGATGTGACTTTAATGTTCCATTGGATGAGAACAGAAATATCACTGATGAAACAAGAATTGATGGTGCATTACCTACAATCAAGTATTTGATGGATAATGGTGCAAAGGTTATTCTTTGTTCACATATGGGTAAGCCAAAGGGTGAGCCAAAGCCAGAACTTTCACTTGCTCCGGTTGCAAAGAGCTTGTCTAAAAAACTTGGTAAGGAAGTAGTGTTTGCAGCTGATGATAATGTAGTTGGTGAAAATGCAAAGAATGCTGTTGCTGCTATGAACGATGGTGATGTTGTGTTGTTGGAAAACACAAGATACAGAGCAGAAGAAACAAAGAATGTTGATGAATTTTCAAAGGAATTGGCATCTCTTGCTGATGTGTTTGTTAACGATGCATTTGGAACAGCACACAGAGCTCACTGCTCAAATGTTGGTGTAACAAAATATCTTGACACAGCTGCTGCAGGATATCTTATTCAAAAGGAAATTGAATTCTTGGGAAATGCAGTTAATAACCCTGTAAGACCATGTGTTGCTATTCTTGGTGGCTCAAAGGTATCTTCAAAGATTTCAGTAATCAACAATCTTTTGGAAAAGGTTGACACATTGATTATCGGTGGTGGTATGGCATATACCTTTATGAAATCATTGGGAGAAGAAGTCGGCGATTCATTATTGGAGGCAGATTATCTTGATTATGCTAAAGAAATGATGGACAAGGCTAAAGCTAAGGGAGTTGAGCTTTTAATTCCTGTTGACACAGTTATTGCAAAGGATTTTGCTAAT
Source organism: Clostridia bacterium (assembly GCA_045580715.1). Lineage (GTDB taxonomy): Bacteria > Bacillota > Clostridia > UBA1381 > UBA1381 > RGIG1988. Next base: position 599 of record JAZNOH010000031.1, on the reverse strand, counting down.
GATGCAGAACATAAGACAGTTGCAAGAGGTGGAATTGAAGCAGGATGGCAGGGTCTTGATATTGGAGAAAAGACAATTGAGCTATATAAGAATGCTATAAAAAATGCTAAGACAGTTGTTTGGAACGGACCTATGGGTGTGTTCGAAATGCCTACATTTGCAAAGGGTACAAATGCTATTGCCCAAGCTTTGGCTGAAATTGATGCCACAACAATTATTGGTGGAGGAGATAGTGTTGCAGCAGTTAATCAGGCAGGTCTTGGTGATAAGATGAGCCACATTTCAACAGGTGGTGGAGCATCATTGGAATTCTTGGAAGGTAAAGATTTACCAGGGATTGTTGCACTAAATGATAAATAATTATACAAAGGAAAGGGATAACCAAAATGGGAAAATATATAATTGCAGGAAACTGGAAGATGAACAAGCTTCCATCAGAAACATATGATTTTGTTAAAGAAATTGAAAAGGTAACAATGGGTGCTAATTGCGAAGTTGTTTGCTGCACACCTTATGTTAACTTGACAGAAGCTCTAAGAGCTGCTAAAGGTACACATGTTAAAATTGGTGCAGAAAATCTTCATTTTGAAGATAAGGGC
>JAZNOH010000030.1:0-1885 GCA_045580715.1 Clostridia bacterium | reverse complement strand
TGTGAAATAGATTATGAAAACAAATCTATATATGAAAATAATTTTAAATCATATGAAAATCAACTTACTGAACTCGACAACGCATTTAAGAACGCGAAAACAGACGCAAAAAGAAACATTTTGATTTTTGGCGACCGATTTCCTTTCAAACATTTAACAGACGAATATTCAATTGAATATTTATCAGCATTTCCGGGATGTTCTGAAGAAACAGAGCCTGATATCAAAACTATTATGAATTTAATAGATAGAGTTAATGAAGAAGAAATACCAATAGTTTTTTATTCTGATTTTTCCAACCATAAAATCGCTGATACAATATGTGAAAAAACCAATTCAAGACCATTAATGCTTCGTTCTTGCCATACAGTAACAGAGGAAGAGCTTATAAATGGTGTGACATATATTGATTTAATGATGGAAAATGCACAAAAAATCAAGGAGGCATTAAATTAATGACATTAATTAATTGTGAAAAGCTTACCTTTTCTTATGATCAAAAACCAGTTATAAAAGACCTTTCGTTCTCAATTTCAAAGGGCGATTACTTATGCATCGTCGGAGAAAATGGTGTTGGTAAAAGCACACTGATTAAATGCATTTTAGGACTTATTAAGCCATCAGGCAATATAACCTATTTTGAAGGGTTATCCCAATCAGAAATAGGATATCTTCCCCAACAAAGTGAAATTCAAAAGGATTTTCCTGCATCAGTTTATGAGGTTGTTATTTCCGGAACACTAAACAAATCTAAGCTAATACCCTTTTATTCAAAAAGACAAAAGGAACTTGCTATAAAGAACTTAAAACTATTAGGTCTTGAAAATATAAAAAATAAATGCTATCAGGATTTATCAGGAGGCCAGCAACAAAGAGTTTTGCTTGCAAGAGCTTTATGCGCTGCCGATAGCCTCATTTTATTGGACGAGCCATCCTCTGGTCTTGACCCTATAGTGACAAGTGATTTATATGACATAATAGAAGAATTAAACAAGGAACATAATATGTCAATTATTATGATTTCGCACGATATAAAAAGAGCAATAAAAAATGCATCTCATATCCTGCATTTAGACCATAGCGACTATTTTTATGGAACTGTTACTGAATATATCAGTAGTGAGTATTTCAAAAAGTTTGACAAGAATAACGAAAGGATATAAAAAATGAGTTTATTTATGGAAATTTTATCTTATCCGTTTATGATGAGAGCATTGGTTGTGGGAGTTTTGGTATCGTTATGCGCTGCCCTATTAGGTGTCAGTCTTGTTTTAAGAAGATATGCAATGATTGGTGATGGTCTTTCCCATGTTGGATTTGGAGCATTAGCTATTTCTGCTGCATTAAATACTGCACCATTACTTATCACAATACCCGTTGTTGTTATTGCTGCATTTTTTATATTAAGACTTACCCAAAACAGCAAAGTGAAAGGTGACTGGCTGATTGCAATTATCTCAACAGGCTCGCTCGCAATCGGTGTTATGATAATATCTTTGACATCAGGAATGAATACAGACCTTAATAACTATCTGTTTGGAAGTATTTTATCAATAAGCAAAAGCGATATGCTTATAAGTATCATAATATCTATGCTTGTGTTAATTCTGTTTGTTATGTTTTATAACAGAATTTTCTCAATAACCTTTGACGAAAACTTTTCAAAAGCAACAGGAACTAACACAAACATTTATAATATGCTTATTGCAATTTTAACCGCAATAACAATTGTTTTAGGAATGAGATTAATGGGATCAATGTTAATTTCTTCACTCATATTATTCCCCAGCCTGATTTCTATGAGGATTTTCAAATCTTTTAAATCAGTCACAATCTCATCTGCACTTGTCTCAGTCATTTGTTTTGTTTTGGGTTTATTTGTTTC
>JAZNOH010000029.1:0-2796 GCA_045580715.1 Clostridia bacterium | reverse complement strand
TTAGGGAAAACTCATTTGATGCAGGCTATTGGTAATGAAATTTTGAAGAAAAATCCTCATATGAATGTTTTATATGTCACAAGTGAAAAATTTACAAGTGATATGATAACATTTATGAAAGAAAAAAATATGGAAGAATTTAAAAGACACTACCGTAATGTTGATGTTCTTTTAGTCGATGATGTTCAGTTCATTGAGGGAAAAGACGCAACTCAGGAGGAATTTTTCTATACATTTAATGACCTGCATATGAAAAACAAGCAAATTGTTTTGACAAGTGACAGAAAACCAAAGGAGCTTATAACTCTTGCTGAAAGATTAAGAACTCGTTTTGAATGGGGACTTACCATTGATATTTCTCTTCCTGATTATGAAACAAGAGTTGCTATTTTAAGAAAGAAGGCTGAAAGCTTCAATATAAAGGTTGATGATGAAATACTTGATTATATAGCACAAAGAATTAATTCTAATGTCAGAGAATTAGAGGGTGCCCTATCAACTGTTATTTCATATTCAGGAATTTCACATAAAGAAATTGATATTGATTTGGCAGAATATGCTCTTGCATCAATTATTCCTGATGAAATTAAATTAACTCCTCAGGCAATAATTGAGGCCGTGAGTGATTTTTATAATATATCAGTTGAAGATATTAAGGGTGCATCAAGACAGAAAGAGCTTGTTCTTCCTCGTCATGTTGCTATGTATCTTTGTAAAACCCTAACTGATATGAATTTCGGAACTATTGCTAAAGTCTTTTCTAACCGTGACAGAACAACCGTTATGCACGGTGTTGACAGAATTATGAAAAATATTCAGACAGATTCTAATCTAAAAGGTGAAATTGATTTTATAACAAAAGACCTTCTTCCAAACTAATGTTTATAAGTAGGTTAATAATATGTTTACAATATGTGGATTTGGTGTTAATTTAGATTTTCCTAAAATTTTTAGTGTTGATAAGTAAAAATTAATCACATTTTATTAACATCAAAAGATGAATAAAAAAATTAGTGTTTTTCATTATAAAAATATGTTATCCATCATATCCACTCCACTACTACTATAACTACTATTAATATATTATTTATATGTATGTACGATTTATAAAAAAATTTTATTATTTTTGAAACTTCCTCTTGGTGTGGAAAATTAAAGGAGATTAACCAAATGAAAATTATATTTAAAAAATCTGTTATTCTTGAAATGATTAATACTGTTCAAAAAGCAGTCAGTGCAAAATCAGTTATGCCTATCTTAGAATGTATTAAAATTGATGCATATCTTGATGGCTCTGTTGTTATGACTGCAAATAACTTAGATATTTGTGTTGAATATAAATCTAATGGGGAAGTGTTAGAGCCAGGTACTATTGCAATAAGTTCTAAAATGTTTGGTGAAATTATAAGAAGATTTCCTGATGATGATGTTTTGGTATCTGTTAATGAAGATAATAATGTTATGCTCTTAAGATGCGGAAGAAGTGAATTTAATATTCAGGGTCTTAACTCTAAAGACTATCCGTCAGTTCCTGAGGTTGAAGAGATTTATAATTTTTCAATTTCTCAGGAAAGTTTAAAAAGAATGATAAGGAAAACAATCTTTGCAACATCTGTTAATGAGGCAAAAAGACCTATATTAACAGGCTCTTTATTTGAAATTAATACAGGTGTTTTAACTATTTGTTCTTCTGATGGATACAGAATTGCGAAAATAGAATCAGTTGTTGATTCTTCCTTACAAAACATAAAATTTGTTATTCCAGGTTTAACACTAAAGGAACTTTTAAAGGTTTTAGAAGATAGTGACGAGAAAGTTAATATTGTTATTGCAAAAAGATATGTTAAATTCTGTTTTGAAGGATTTGTTATTTTCTCACGCTTATTAGAGGGAGAATATATTAATTATAAGCCTATTTTTAATACTCCAAATGCAATTGTTGTAAATGCAAATACAAAAGATTTATCAGAGAGTATTGAAAGAACTGCATTAATTATAAATGATGATATAATGGCAAAAAATGAAAAAGTTCCTGTCAGGTTAAGAATTTCAAATGATAAAATTGAAATGACCTGTTCAACAGGAAAGGGAAAAACAAGTGATATGATAGAAGCCTCAAAAATCGGAGAGGATATTGAAATTGGTTTTAACCACAGATATCTTTTAGAGGCTCTTCGTTGCTGTGAGGATGAAATGGTTAAAATTGAGATGTCAAACCCAAAGGGTGCTTGTTTCATTAAGCCAACTGAAAATAATGATTATATTTATATGATTTTACCTGTAAGATTATATGATGATAAATAATTATTTACCTTTTTGAAAGGAAGATTATTATGAAAATTGAGAGAATTATAAGCTATTATAATGATGAGAATTGTTATCTTGTTTATGATGAGGACAATATTGGAATTATAATTGACCCCGGAAGTGAAGCTTGTGATATAATTTCTGTGATAGAAGAAAAAGGGGTTAGTGTATCTCATATTTTCCTAACTCATTGTCATTATGACCATATAGGAGGTCTTGAAGAATTAAGAGAAAGCTTAAATGCAAAGGTATATGCAAGCTTTGAATGTAATCAGAATATTCAAAATCCAAATGTTAATATGTCATTATTTAGTGATAAGCTAATCAGGGCTTTACCTGCTGATGAGATTATTGATGATAAAAGTATAATAAAAGTTGGAAATTTAGAAATTAAGGTTATAAAAACTCCCGGACATACAAATGGGGGAGTGTGTTATTTAATTGATGAGGATTTATTCTCAGGCGATACACTCTTTTTAAGAAATGTCG
>JAZNOH010000028.1:0-1875 GCA_045580715.1 Clostridia bacterium | reverse complement strand
ATATTATGCAGAATATGTTCCGAATGACAGTGTTGTTCCAATGGTTATAACAGGTGATGCAATCAATGGAAAAAGGACAATTAATGAAGTAATAACATATATGAAAAATAATGGTGAAGTTCCGATGCTGGGAATTAATGCATCATTTTTCTCGTTGTCATCAGGAGTTCCGATGGGACATGTTATAACCGATGGGGTTGTGACATCAATGGATAACAGAACTCTTTCAGGAGTTGGGTTTATGGCTGATGGTACAGCATTTATTGATGATTTGGCAATTCAGACAACGATTTCTTTTGGGGAAGATTATAAATTACAGATACCTCACCTTAATAAGCTAATAGCCAAGGACACGCAGATGGTGACACTCTTTACTAAAGATTTTGGTAAAAAAACAGGAACAAGCACAAGAACATTAAATATTGTTCTTGATACAGGAAACAATAAAATAAAAATAGGTGAAGAATTTCGTGCAACCGTATCAGAAGTTATAACAACTGATGCTCCATTGGATTTAGCTGATGGGAAAATGGTTATATCAGTTAATGTTGATGGAAATAAGTGGGCAATTCTGTTATTAAACAGCTTAAAAGCAGGGGATGAAATAACATTTAATACTACTGCAAATAATGATAAATGGATAGATGTATCAAACGGACTTGCAAGTGAAGGCTCAAGACTTTTAACAAATGGAAATGTTAATGAAAACCTGCCTAATGGTGCGGCACCAAGAACTGCCATTGGAGTCAAGTCTGATAAAACTGTTGTGTTATATGTATTAGACGGACGACAGACAGGATATAGCTATGGTGCTCAGGAAAAAACACTTGCCCAGAGATTAAAAGAGCTTGGATGTGTTGATGCGATAAATCTTGATGGCGGTGGATCGACAACAATTGCAGGAGTATATCCCGGAACAGATGAGAGTTCGATTATAAATTCACCATCCGATAAAGCATTGAGAAAGGTCACAAACTTTATATTCCTTAAAAATTTAGAAGAGGCAACAGGTATTGCAAAGCACGCATATATATATCCATATTCAGGAAAAATTTTGTCAGGAAGCACTATTTCACTTGAAACTAAGGCAGTTGATGAAAACTATTATAGCGTAAATGTGTCAGATAAGGAATACTCAGCAAATGAATATGGTTCGGTAACACGGGATGGAAAGCTGACTGCATTGGGAGAAGGGAAAATTATTGTTAATGTGGTTGCTGACGGAGCAAACGGAACTGCAGAATTTGACACATATTTAAGCCCTGAAGAAATAAAAATATATAACGCCGATAACAATAAGGAATTAACAAAGATAGATGCTCATCCTGAGGATAGCTTCCGTTTATATGCAAAGGCATTCTACAGGGGAATTGAAATGATGTCTTCTAAGGATGCATTTCGTTGGAGTGTGTCTGATGATACGGCAACAATAACTGAGGATGGAATTCTTACTATTTCTCCTATGGCACAAAAGGATATAACACTGACGGTTTCGGCAGGAAAATATAAAAGAGATTATAAGATTGATTTGCCTGATATAGTTGATAAATCAAAATTTTATCCGAAAACGACAATAGATGTGGTTGATAATGTTTTAAAAATAACTATGTCTGCAGAATTTGAGGGTATTGATAAGGAAAAATCTTATTTCAAAATTGATGGAAAAAAGGTAAAGTTATCAGAATGTGAAATAGATGAGGTTAACGAAAATAATATTACAGTATCTTATCCTGTTGATGATTTCCATAAAATCTATGCAGAAACTGTAACTGTTAGCGGATATACAAATATTGAGCAATATAAGACAGAAAAAATATCAGTGGAGAATATTTTTGATGACACAAAATCCCATTGGGCAAAAGATATAATTTCATA
>JAZNOH010000027.1:0-2302 GCA_045580715.1 Clostridia bacterium | reverse complement strand
AATCAACACTTTTAGCCACTACTACTAATTCCCTTGCGCAATCAAAAAACTCACCAGGATTATCCTTAATAATATCATAAGTACCCTTTAAGTATTCTTTTACTTTATCTATACAAAAAGATACATTATAACTATTTTGGTCATTCTCTGTTACAACAGAAGTTGCATATTTTACAATAAAAGTATTCAAATAAGGTTTTATTGAAGCACACTTTGCGGAATAATCTTTTAATGAAGAAGTATTAAAAGAATCAAGAGTAAACTTGACATACTTTGTATCCTTTAAACTCATCAAAGTTTCACTTAACTCTTCTGCAGATAATGAAGCGGATTTACTCAAATAATTTTCATATAAACCAAGCAAAGTCTCAGAATCAACAAATAACGAATTAGCAAACACGCCAATAGAACTATCATAGGTTTTACCAGCACCAGTTCTTAAAGACAATTCACCAAACATATCTTTGTTAGAAGTATGCTCAACATCACCATTCAAAGATACAGACGAATTTGTCATATCATTTATAAAACTTACAAACTTTTTTGCATTCTCAACATAAGTCTCTTTAACAGTTTCAAAGTCAGATAAATTACCTCTTTCTTTCAAATAAGTCATAGATGCTAACAATAAAGATGCACTATCAACATCATTCAAAGAAATCGATAATTCTACAGATGATTTTGCTTCTGATATTGAAATCATATCAGAATATAAAGACACAAAACCACCTTCTACCTTTTTACTACCACACGCTGTCAAAGAAAAAAGAATACAAATACAAAGAACTAAAGCAAGAACACGCTTCATAATCTCACTCCTATATTCATTTTTATTTTAACATAACATAAATAAATGTGAGTATTCTATGAACACTCACATTTAAAGTAACTTTATATCCTTATGCAAGGTCAGGTAATCCTAATCTTTCCAATTCCTTCTTAATTTCAACAGCGAAAACTTCACCTAATTTACAAGGAACTGCATTACCAACCTGTCTGTATTTACTTTCAAGTGAGCCAACAAACTCCATATCTTCTGGGAATGACTGAATTAAAGCCGCTTCCCACCAAGCAAATCTACGAGTAATACCCTCAGACTCTGGAGCAAATGCCCACTGTTTTTCACCTATTTGAATTTCATCAGGACTACTAGGATGTAAAGGACAACTTCTGGCACCCGCAAGAATTGTATAAGATACATCATCCCAAGAACGCTTTCTATTTACAGACATAAAACGAGGTGAATAAGGACCCCAATGCACTTCATCATGCTCTGGTTCACGCTTACCAAATAAAGCATCCCTCATAGTTACACGAGGTTGCATTTTAGGTAAAGGTATACGAACACCATCAAGGTCATTTCTCCAACCCTGAATTATAATTCTTTTTCTATCTTGCGGAACACCATAGTCAGCAGCATTATACAAATCATAATAAAGAGTATAACCAGCATCCGCAAAGTCTTTAATAATATTCTGAAGAACATCACCATTATCCATAGTTACAAGACCTTGAACATTTTCACCAATAAACATATAAGGCTGAACTGTTTTCAAAATACGAATATACTCACGATAAAGAACACCACGAGGGTCATTAGTACCCCTTCTTGCACCCATACTTGAAAATGACTGGCATGGAAATCCACCAAGCATTACAGAAGCACGAGGAACATCCTTTTCAGAAATTTTTGTTACATCACCACAAACAACTTCTGCATCTTTACACCAAAGTTTCATAGTTGCCGCAGCATCTTTATTAAAATCATTTGCCCAAATTGTCTGAAATCCACCATCGTGAAATCCTCTATCAAGACCACCTGCACCACAAAACAATGAGGCTACAGAATATTTCTTATCACTCATAATTATCCTCCTATTACAAAACTATCAGATAACATCATAATGAATATCACAAAAAATATCCAATTTATAATTATAACATCTGAATAGCACATTTTAACAATGCATCATGCCTATTCTCAATTTTATCATCTTGAACATCCTGTAACAACTTATTTAATATTTCACCAATTTTTGGACCCTGCTTTATACCCAAAGCCATTAAATCATTACCATCAATTTCAAGGTCTGTTATCTTAAAAGCAGCACTTTCTTGCATTACTTCCTCAAGAGCATATTGAAACTGTAATAATGAACATATAACACCCAATTCTTTATCATTTGGTTCTATATGAGCATTACTACGCTTACCCCAATTATCAGCCTTATGTAAACAAATAAGTTCCAAGACCATTTCATAACCACCAACACGAGGCACCAATCTTCTTATATAACCCTTG
>JAZNOH010000026.1:0-5733 GCA_045580715.1 Clostridia bacterium | reverse complement strand
CAGCAAGGTACTTGTTAACATCATCCTCGTCTAAAGCTCCTCTGTATAACATATATGCAACCTCTTCTTCACCAAAGTTGAGGTTTGCCTTTTCAATTACATCAGAATATTTATCCAAAGCTATTTCAATGATTTCAGCATTATCATCTTTTTTTGCACCCATAGCTCTTGAGAAAAGAACAATTGTTTCTAATTTTGTGACCATATTATCAGGTCTATATGTATTGTCTTCATAACCTGCAATATATCCACCCTTTGCCATTTCAACAATATATGGTCTTGCCCAATCATATTTTTTGTCGGAGATATCCTTAAAAGATGCATCGTTTTCTGCAGCAAATGCACCTATTGAACTAAAAGCAATTGAGGTGGCTAATAGTAATCCCAACATTTTTTTCATTAAAATCATTCCTTTCAATTATATAATTTATATTACATTGTCTATTATATTGATTTTAATATATCACATATTTATTGGAAAAACAATAGAATTGCATAATTTGTATAACTTTTGTAATAATGTTGCAATTATTATACAACATATTGTGTTTTGCTATATAAATCCCTTAAAAATTTTTGTCTCTCTTGGCGCCATATTTATATAGTATATTCCATCATCCGAACTATAAATTTCATCACAAAGTCTATTATCAATTCTTTTTATTCCAAACCTTCCGATATCTATTCTAAAACACTCATTATTATCCGAAAAATTAGAGCAAACAAGGTGCATATCATCGTTTAGTCTTCTTATAAACGCGTATCCCTGATTATATTTATACACATTTTCAAATTCACCATCTATAAATTCCTTCGCACTTTTTCGAAGCGAAATAATGGTCTTATACCAGTTTATCATATCTTTATTGCCATTTTCCCAATCATAGCACTGTCTGCAAAACGGATCAGCATACCCTTGCATACCAATTTCGTCACCATAATATATGCATGGAACTCCAGGCATCAACACAAGATTTGCAATAACCTGCTTCACTTTTTTGATTGCTTTTTGATACTCATTATCAGAAAGTTTGAATTCTGCCATAAAATCCTTACTAACAGTATTTTTATCAGGCGCAGACGATACCACTGTAACAATTCTTTCAACATCGTGAGTCGATAAAAAATTTAACAATGAATAGTATGCAGGCTTTGGATAATTTTCTTTTATGCTCATTATCCTCATATCAAATTCCTCTGCATTGATATTCCCTTTGGCAATATCAATCAAAGCAGAACGCAACGGATAATTCATAACAGAATCAAGTTCATATCCGAGAAAATACTCTCTTTCTTCTCCATAACTGTATTTATTTGATGCATCCTCCCAAACCTCTCCAATAATAACTGCATCCTCATCGACACTTTTGACAGCCTTTCTCAATTCCTTGACAAAAAATCCGGGGAGTTCGTCAACAACATCTAATCTCCATCCACTTGCACCTTTTTTCAACCAATGCTTTACAACCGAATTTTCGTTGTTTAAAATATAGTCTCTAAAGCTTTTTGAACTTTCATTTACACTTGGCAATGTCTTTATACCCCACCACGATTGATAATCATTGGGCCACTCTATAAAATTATACCAGTCATAAAATTCTGACTCTTTTGACTGATATGCTCCAACCTCTTCATAATCACTATTTTTATTAAAATAAACACTATTGCTTCCTGTGTGATTAAAAACTCCATCAAGTATTATTCTTATACCAAATTCTTCTGCCTTTTCGCACAGCAAACTAAACTCTTCATTTGTACCAAAGGAAGAATCAATCTCCATATAGTTTCCCGTATCATATTTATGATTTGAATATGCTCTGAAAACCGGATTAAGATATATTGCATTTATTCCAAACTCAGAAAGATATGGGAGTTTCTTAATTATACCGTTTATATTTCCGCCAAAAAAATCATTTGCAAGATATTCTCCACCAAATTGTTCAGCCTTATAAAAAGGCATTTCTCCCCAACTTCTCTTGATTATATCTTGTCTGTCACTCAAAAATTCTTCATTTTCTTTATAAAATCTATCAGGAAAAATTTGATAAACAACTGCATTTCTAAACCAATCAGGTGTTTTATATTCTGATGAATACACTGTTATCTGATATAAATTCTCTGGAACATTATTAAAGATTTCTCCTATGCCACCAAGTCTTTTTGAGTTATTAGCATAATAAATCCTTCCATTTGAAGTCACAATTTCAAAATAATACCATAAATTCCCTACATCCTGAGGCATAGTTAATTCTGCCTCATATATACAGTATTCCCCTACCTCGTATATATAAGACATATTTACAAACTGTTCTACATCTTTAAATTTATAGATAACTCTTATTGACTCAGGAATTCCACCATCACAAATACCAAGCCTTAGCTTCACTTTTGTTCCACTCTTAACTGCTCCAAATGGCGTTCTGTATATTGATAATCTTGAATTGTGTTCTATTTTCATATATTCCACTCCACATTACATCAAATCCCCCTAAAATCTCGGGGGATTTGATATTATTTAATCGGTTTTAAATTCCAAATATTATCGTTGTAGTCTTTAATGGTTCTGTCACTTGAAAAATATCCTGATGAAGCAGTATTCATAACTGCCTTAGACACCCATTTATCTCTATCCTTATAAAGTTTGGACATATATTCCTGCATCTTGCAATATTCTTCAAAATCTCTTAAAACCATATACACATCAGGATTTCCGTAATCACCAAAAAGCAAGGTTTGATATAAATCCTTGAACATCTGCGAGTTCCCATCGGAAAACTCTCCGTTTATAAGCTGGTCAATAACTCTTCTAAGTTTTTCGTTGGTTGAGTATATATCCTTTACCTCATCTGAATTATTATATTTTAATCTTGCATCAACTTCATCAGCTTTTAAGCCGAATATGAATATATTATCCTCTCCGACCTGCTCAAGCATTTCAACATTTGCACCATCAAGAGTACCGATTGTTAAAGCACCATTTAACATAAATTTCATATTACCTGTCCCTGATGCTTCTTTTCCTGCAGTTGAAATCTGCTCGGAAATATCCGCAGCAACTATAAGCTTTTCAGCAATAGAAACGCCATAGTTCTCAAGAAATACAACTTTGATTTTTCCTTTAATTCTCTCATCATTATTAATTTTTTCTGCAACATTATTTATCAGCTTAATAATAAGTTTCGCTCTTGCATATCCAGGTGCAGCCTTTGCACCAAATATATATGTTTTCGGATAATATTCCATATTCGGATTATCTATTAGCGAATTGTATTCTGACATTATGTGCAAAACATTCATAAGCTGACGCTTATATTCGTGTAATCTCTTTGACTGAACATCGAATATAGAATTAATATCAACATCAATTCCATTGTGTTCTTTAATATATTCTGCAAGTTTTTTCTTGTTATTTTGTTTTATTTTATAGAATTTATCACAAAATTCTTTATCATTTGCATATTCCTTCAACTTTGAAAGTTCTTCGTAATTTTTTGTCCACTTGGTTCCAATTTTTGATGTAATAAGCTCAGCTAAATCAGGATTACAGTTACATATCCATCTTCTGAATGTTATACCGTTTGTAATTGCAAAGAACTTCTTTTTATCCAATCTATAATAATCAGCAAAAATATCAGATGTTAAAATTTTTGTATGCAATCCTGATACGCCATTTATAGCAAAACAACTTGAAAGACAAATATTTGCCATATGCACCTTGTTATCCGAAATAATAGCCATATATTTATGTTTAGCAGGGTCATTCGGATATACTATTTCAAGATATTCCATTAATCGTCTGTCCATTTCCTCAACAATCATAGCAATTCTTGGTAATACCTTTTTAAACATACCCAAATCCCATTTTTCAAGTGCTTCGCTCATAATGGTGTGATTTGTGTATGCAAATACATTTCTTGTTATTTCCCATGCTTCATCCCAGCCAAGTCCTTTATCATCAAGCAAAATTCTCATTAATTCAGGAATTGCAAGAGTTGGGTGGGTATCATTTATATGAATAGCGGCTTTTTCCGGCAATCTCTTCCAATCATAACCATATCTTGTTTCAAATTCTTTTAATATCCATTGAATTGTTGCAGAAACCAAAAAATATTGCTGTTTTAATCTTAATTCCTTTCCCTCAGAGTGATTATCCTCAGGATACAGCACTTTGGAAATTACCTCTGCCAATTGTTTTTCCTCAACTGCACGGACATAATTTCCACTATTAAATTCTTTCATATTCATATGGTCAGGTGATTTTGCAGACCATAATCTTAACTTATTAACTATTTTTGAATTATATCCAACCAATGGAACATCATATGGCATTGCAAGAATTGTATGTTCATTTTCGTATCTGCAGTAAAATCTGCCATCATGCCAATCGGTATGCACCTGTCCACCGATTTTTACCTCAACAGTTTCTTCAGGTCTTGGCACCTCCCATGCATTTCCGTCTTCAAGCCATGGGTCAGGAAGTTCAATCTGATATCCATCAACAATCTTTTGTTTGAAAAGACCATATTCATACCTTATCGTGCAACCATATGCAGGCAAATCAAGTGTGGTTAAGGAATCTATGAAACAAGCTGCAAGTCTTCCTAAGCCACCATTTCCCAAACCTGCATCGTTCTCCAACTCAACAATCTCATCCATATCATATCCAAGGGACTTTAACACATTTTTATATTCCTTAGTCTGCATGAGGTTTAATACATTTGTAACAAGCAATCTTCCCATCAAGAATTCAAAAGAAAGATAATATAACTTCTTTGAACCCTCTTCCTTCACCTGTTTATGAGATTTTGACCATTTTGTCATAATCTGGTCACGCGCAGATAATGCACATGCTGTATATATCATTTTAGGAGTGGCATCTTCTATTGTTTTTCCAAAATGCCTTGATATCTTTCCTACTATTTCATTTTTCAATGCTTCTTCTTTTGAATTCAATTTTACTGTTCTTTCCATTAATGCTACAAACCTTTCTTAATTATTAATATCTATTCCTGTTATTTCACTATACATTTTAATATATTCATCAGCTGAAACATCCCATGAAAAATCAGCATACATTGCCTGCTTCATCATAGCGTTCCACAATGGTTTATTATTATAATATATTTCCATTGCGTATTTTAATATATTAATCATTTCATATGAGCTATAATTCTTAAATGAAAAACCGGTACCCTCTTTAGTATACTCATTGCATGGAATAACAGTATCCCTTAGTCCACCCGTTTCCCTGACAATCGGCAAAGTTGCATATCTCATACTGATTATCTGCGACAATCCACATGGCTCAAATGCTGACGGCATCAAAAAAGCATCACAGGCAGCGTAAATCTTATGCGATAGTTCATTTGAAAAACATATATTTGCAGATACCTTATCAGGATGTTGCCATGCATAGTGTCTGAAAAGGTTTTCATATTTCTCATCGCCTGTTCCCAAAATAACAATCTGCATTCCGCCTTTACACATTTCATCTAATGCAGGAGCAACCAAATCAAAGCCCTTTTGGTCAGTGAGTCTTGAAACAATACCAACCATAAATACATTCTCATCAACAGGAAGATTTAACATTTCTTGTAATTTTGTTTTGTTGATTTTCTTTCTTTTATAAACATTAACTTTATTAAATTTTTCAAATATCAACTCATCCTTTGCAGGATTCCACTCTGTATAAGAAATTCCATTTACAATTCCAACCAAATCATTTTTTCTTGC
>JAZNOH010000025.1:0-10663 GCA_045580715.1 Clostridia bacterium | reverse complement strand
CCTATGATAATTTTCACAGGACTTGCATTCTCTTTTGTGGGAATTTTGCAATCAAACGGAGAATTCAACATTCCTGCAATGATGAGCCTTGTGTCAAATTTGGCAGTAATTGCATATTTTCCATTGTTTGGTAAGCGATTTGGAGTCCACGGATTGTCAGTTGCAATGCTTGTCGCGTGGAGCTTGCAGGTCATAATCCAGATACCTGCGTTAAATAAGACAGGCTATAAGTTTAGACCCTCATTAAGATTATTTAATCAGGACATAAAACAAACTTTGTTTTTGGCAGGACCTCTTTTAATAAGCACATGGGTACAACCCCTGTATTCAGTGGTAAACACACGAATTGCATCAGGAATTTCAGGTGGAGTAACAATGCTTGAATATGCAAACAGGCTATACACAGTTATGGTAGGAGTATTTTCGTTTGTTGTGACTAACCTTGTTTTCCCAAAGCTTTCAAAAAGCAATTCCGAGAATGACAAGGAAGAGGCAACAAAGCTTTTGGTGACATCAATCAAGGCAATTTTCATAGTAATCCTGCCGATTATGACAAGCTTTATCCTGCTTTCAAGACCAATCACAGGCGTAATATATGAGCACGGAAATTTTAATTCAACCGATGCGGCGAAAACCGCAATGGCACTATCCTGCTACTCAGTCGGAATGCTTGGCTTTTCAATAAACGAAATATTATCAAAAGCGTTTTTCTCTCAAAGAAACTCAAAAACGCCTATGTATAATGCAATAATAAGTATGGTAATCAATATAATTTTGGCATATTCATTGTCTAATAGACTTGGCATAAACGGACTTGCATTAGCAACTGCAGGTGGCTCTGTAACCAATGCAATTTTAAACTATATATGTATGCGGAAAAAAAGTGGAAAGCTATTTGATAAATCGGATGTTATAAGTATTTTAAAGACAATTGCAAGCACAATAATAATGGGAGTTTGTGTTTTCTTTACTTATAACTACATAAAGAATATTGTTGATAAAAACACACTGGGATGGTTAATCTGTTGCCTTGCATCAGGAGTGGCTGGAGTCATAAGTTATGCAATCAGCTGTATTTTGCTTGGTGTTGACGAGATTAAAATGTTGGTTAAAGAAAGGTTATAATATGAAAAATAGTGTAATAATTAAATTTTTTACATTTATGATAGGTAAGCTTTTGGATATCTATAACGATAGCACATTGGAAAAGCTTATAGATTCAGTATGCAACTTTTTTAAAGAAAAGGCAAAGGGCAGTATATTTTGTAAGTTTATGGCTGAGGGTGAAAAGTCAGGAAACTACTGGAAACATAGTCTTATATTCAAGACTATGTCCTCAAATGTTAAGTTTGTGCTTTCTTTGGGTAATAAATTTAAGGTATCTTTAAAAAACAGCAAAATAGTAGCTTTTCTTGATAATATTTTAAATATTTCCATAAAAGATTTTTCAAAATTATCAACATCTCTTATTCTCGGTTCTTTAGTGGGAATGGCGTTAAACAAAGGTTTTGACAGAGTTAATACAATTTTAGTTGTACTTTTGGCAGCAATTTCTATATTGATGGCTTTTATTCCCGGAACAATAAAATCTGTTTGTTCATCAAGTACAATAATCAAAATTTTTGCAAGCCTTTTTAACAGATATTCAGTTGATACCGAGGAAAATCCGATACATAAGCTTAAACATTTAAAGACTGCTATGGCTTTATTGTTTGTTGTCGGAATTATTGGTGGTATGATTTCTTTTGTAAAATTTATAATTGCAATTTTTGCGGTTATGGTGGTTCTTTTAATACTCAATAACACAAAAATCGGAATTTTCTTAACAGTAATTTCAGCGCCAATTATGCCAACAATGGTTTGCGCTGGTGTAGTTTTATTGACAACCGTTTCATATTATATAGGATTATTACTTGGTCGTGAAAAAAGCTACAAGGTATCTCAGTCAGGCGTCTTTATAATCGGATTTTTAGCAGTTGCATTCTTTTCCTCAGTAACGAGTTTCAACATTTCAAAAAGTGTGCAGTCGTTTGCTTTGTATTTTGTTTTTGCACTTTCATATTTTTTAATAGTTAATAGTATCAGAACAAAAAATCAATGGTATAACCTTGTTGTTGTATCTGTTTTAGCAGGACTTCTGGTTGGCCTTTACGGAGTTTATCAGAACTTTTTTGTGACTGCAACAGACACAAGCTGGATTGATGAGGATATGTTTACAGGCATAAAAACAAGGGTTTATTCAACCTTTGATAATCCAAATGTTTTGGGACAGTATCTTGTTATGTCAATTCCTGTTGCTTTTGCGCTGATGTCGAGTGAGAGAAGAATTTGGGCAAAGACATTTTATCTCGGAGTTACAGCTGTGATGGGAGCCTGCCTCATTTTCACATGGTCAAGAGCTGCATGGATTGGAATAATACTTGCGATTGGTTTTTATATGATTATGAAGGACAGACGATGGTCAGCACTTTTGGTAGTTGCACTTTTAATTATGCCATTTGTTCTGCCCGAGAGTATTTTATCAAGAATAACAAGTCTTGGAAATATGAAAGACTCATCAACTGCATATCGGTTTTCGGTGTGGCTGTCCTCATTGAGAATGGCAGGAGATTATTGGTTGTCGGGGATTGGACTTGGTGCAGGAGCGTTTGAGAGGGTTTATCAGAAATATGCCCTAAACGGAGCAGGTTTTGCCCTGCACGCACACAATTTCTATATTCAGCTTGTGGTTGAGATGGGAGTTTTGGGAATTGTCCTCTTTGCAATGATTATAATTTCGACATATAGAAAAATAATCTCTATTAAGGAGAAAAAATCAGTCAATTATAATGTTGCGCTTGCAATGGGAGGAGCGCTTTTGGGATATTTATTTCAGGGTGTTGCAGAAAATCTGTGGTATAATTACAGAATGATTTTGTTGTTCTTTATATACCTTGGAATTTTAAACAGTGGAGCAAATCTTGCAGGCAGTAAGCCAGTTTGCACAATCTGGGCAGATGGGATAAAGGAGTGAGAATTGTGATAAAACTTATTCATATTATTACCGACACCAATATCGGAGGTGCAGGGGTTTGGGTTCTTAATTTCTTAAAAGCCTTTGACCGTGAGAAATATGAAGTTCTTGTGGCATTGCCGACAGACTCATTGCTTATTCCCAAAATTGAGGAATTAGGGATAAGAGCGTGTGAAATTCCAAACATTGCCGATAAATCCTTTTCAAAAGAGGGGATAAAGGAATTTATAAAGCTTTTCAAAAGAGAAAAACCAGACATAGTGCATTGTCACGCGAGCCTGTCAGCGCGAATTGCTTCAAAAATGCTTGGCATAAAAACTGTTAACACTCGTCATTGTCTGGAAGAGAGAAAGACTGGCTTAAAAAAGATTATATATAGTCTTGTCAATAACAGCTTGAGTGATATAGTTATCGGAGTTTCAAAGGCTACTTGCGAAAATCTTTTGGCTGACGGAACAAATGAAAAGAAAATAAGACTAATATATAACGGAGTAAATCCGTTGGAAAAACACGACAAAAACCAAATAAAAAAGGAATTTGGTATAGATGAAAATAATATTGTCGTGGGAATTGTTGCAAGACTCGAAGAAGTCAAAAACCACGAACTGTTCTTTAGAGCTGGAAAAATTCTGTTAGAAAAGTATGATAATGTAACACTGTTTGTTGCAGGAGAGGGAACACAAAAAGAAAAGCTTCAAAAGCTATGCGACGAACTGTCAATTTCCGACAGAACAATCTTTTGTGGATACCACAAGGATGTTTCAAGGATTATGAATATAATCGATATCAATTGCCTGACATCTCATAAGGAGGCATTAAGCTTGTCGCTGATTGAGGGTATGACATTGGGAAAAGCTTGTGTTTCAACAAAATCAGGAGGGCCGTGTGAGGTCATAGAAGACGGAGAAACAGGGCTTTTAGCAGATAGTAATGCAGAAGATTTTGCACGAAAAGCTTCCTATTATATAGATAATTCTTTTGAAAGAGAAAAAGCAGGAGAAAAAGGAAGAGAAAGAAGCGCTAAAATTTTTTCAATAAACAAAATGACAGAGGCTCTTGATAAAGTATATGAAGAGCTAATAAAAAGGAGATAAGCCAAATGAAGATAATGGATGAAAAAGGAAGACTTTTCGGAGTATTAAACATAATTGATTTATTAATCATATTGTTTGTGATAGCAGTGGCATCGGTTGTGATAATGTTCTTGTCAGCAAACTCAACGATTAACAAAGCCCAGACAGAAAGCAAAATAACAATCGAAGTTCTGGCAGTTGAAAAGGACTTGTGCGATGCAATGAAGGTTGATAAAAAGATTTACGACAGAGTTCAGAATAAATCCTTGGGGACTTTGGTTGATGTAAGGGTTAAGCCTGCAGAAGAATATAATATTTCACTACAGACCGGTGAGCATATAAAATCGGCTGTTCCCGAAAGATATAATGTTGAACTTGATATTAACACCCTCAGCAGTGAAGATTTGTATGTGGGAAAGATAATGAGTGTTGAAACAAAGGATTTCACAGCAGCAGGATATATAATCAAAAAGGAAACAGGGGAGTAATATAATGAAGATAATAGATGAAAAAGGAAGACTTTTTGGGAAAATAAATCTTATTGATTTAATCATTGTTGTTGCAGTTGTTGTTTTGTCGGTCGCAACAGTGGTCAAGTTCAGAACAAGCGACTCATACTTAAGCAAGGGAAGAACTCTGGAATACACAATGTTGATTGAAAATGTAAGACAGGCGACGGTTGATGCAGTAGGACAGCAATCCGAGGGCCTTGTTGACTATGAAAGCAAAAAGGAAATAGGCAATATAGTTGATTACAAGGTTATGGAGGCAAGCGAGGTTGAGCTGATGTCGGACGGAACCTATAAGAATGTTAAGTACAAGGACAAATTTGATATTTTGTTGACTGTTCAGGTCGGTGGCACAGAAACCGAAGATAATTACTACACTTTGTCAGGCAAAAAAATTGTTGTTGGTGACGAGATAGCAATAAATAATGGATATGTAGGCACACATGCAATAGTCAAGAGTGTGAGGACGATAGAGGAATAATGAAAAATTCATTTGAATATTCGCTTGACAATAAACGATATCACACCTGGAACTATCATTTAATGAACAAATTTGGCGAAAAGGTTTTCAAGGTCAGCTTAAATGCAGGATTCACCTGTCCCAATATAGACGGAACAAAAGGTTATGGTGGGTGTATCTATTGCTCGGATGCAGGTAGTGGAGATTTTGCAGGCAATCCCTGTGACAGTGTTTTGGAGCAGTTTGAAAAGGTCAAACTAAAGATGCACAAGAAATGGGAAAAGGCAAAATACATACCATACTTTCAGGCGCACACAAACACCTATGCGCCAGTAGAGGTTTTAAAAGAAAAGTTTGAGCCTGTGTTAGCACAAGACGGAGTTGTGGGCTTAAGCATAGCAACCCGTGCTGATTGCTTGTGTGATGATGTTATAGAATATCTTTTTGATTTATCAAAAAGAACATATTTAATAGTAGAGTTAGGCTTGCAGACAATCTTTGATAAAACAGGTGAGCTTATAAACAGATGTCACACCTACAAAGAATTTCTGGATGGATACAAAAAGTTAACTGAAAAAGGAATAAATGTTTGCATTCATTTAATTGTGGGACTCCCTGGTGAAGACAAGGAAATGATATTAAAAAGTGTCAAAGAGGTTGCAAAATTAAAACCCCACGCAGTTAAATTGCATTTGTTGCACATTTTAAAGGGAACAAAACTTGCAAAAATGTATGAAGATAATGAATTTAGGGCTCTTACAAGAGAAGAATATGTCGATATAATAGTGGATGCATTGGAAATCTTGCCAAAGGAAACAATAATCCAGAGATTAACAGGCGATGGAGCAAAGGATTCCCTGATTGCACCATTATGGAGCTTGAAAAAATTCTGCGTGCTTAATGAAATAGATAAAGAAATGGTAAGAAGAAATTCATATCAGGGGTGTAATTTCATAGAATAAGCTATATTGTTTCAAATCGCACAACAAAACATATAAAAAATTGCAATAAATATAAAAAAATATCAAAAATCATCAACTCACTTGACAAAACATCATAAAAATAGTAGAATAAAGTGTAATTGTGCAAGGTCATTTATTAACCCAAAATGACCGATTTGTTTCAAAGGTGATACAGGATTGTTTTGCGAATATTACTGTTTTATTAGAATATTACAGCAATGTTTTTCTGTATCTCCAATTTTACAGTTGTGTTACAACTGCTAAAAGTGCATTGACTATAACAAATTCCTGTGTTATAATCAATCCATAATCAAGATAACTAAAAGTGTCTTGATGCACAAAGTGGAAGGCTCGCAGAGAAAGGGTGCGTTCCGACCAATTAGAATATTCCCTTTCAACAAATATTTTAAGGAGGTTTTAAGATTATGAAAAATTATCTTAAAAAGGCAATCTCTGCTGTTATCGCTTTAGCACTTGCTGCAAGCATCGTTCCAGCTTCTTTTGCTGCTAACGTTGTTTTGACAGATGTTGCAGATACAGCAGACTACGCAACTGCTGTTAAGACATTGGTTGCATTGGAAGTTATTAATGGTTATGAAGACAATACTTTCTTACCAGATAACAAAATCACAAGAGCTGAAGCTTCAAAAGTTATCGTTGCTGCTCTTAACGAAACAGCTTCTGCTGAGGCTATGAAGGGTGCTACAAAGTTCTCTGATATAGCTGCTAAGCATGAGTGGGCTACAGGTTACATCAACAAGGGTGTATCAATGGGCTACATCAATGGTATGGAAAACAACACATTCCAACCAGACGGCAATGTTACATATGCACAAGTTATTAAAATGATGCTTTGCGCAATGGGTTATGAAGATTACGCTGTTTCTTTAGCTGATCAATATAACTACACAGGTGCTAACTGGTATATTCCTTATACACAGCTTGCAGCTGACGCTGGTATCACAGATGGCGTTTACGCTGGTCCTAACGAAGCTGTAACAAGAGCTCAGGTTGCTCAATTGGTTTACAATGCTGTTAAGGCTCCTGTTGTTAAGAATGTAGGCGTTTCTTACACAGATTCTGGTAAGATCGTTCCAAAAATTCAAATCCAAGACGGAGTTCAATCATCATACTTCAAGTCAATCTTGACAGAAAAGTTTGATGCTTACTATGTTGAAGGTTATGTTCTTGATACATATAAGACAGATAGCACAAACCTTGAAGCAGACGAAGTTGAATTTGGTATTGCTAAGTCAAACATATATGACAACGAAGAAGTTTCATATGATGATGTAGTAAGAGATATTGCTGATACAGCATCTAGAGCTCTTGCTGCTGTTAGTGTTGGTGACACAGATGCTGCTAACAACATTAATGTATATGCATCAGCTATCGTTATGGTTAACGAAGATGATGAATGGTCATTCATCAGCTTTAATCCATCAGGAAAGAACAAGACAGTTGAACTTGAGGCTGCTTTATTGACAGCTGATTCAGATTCAGATGCTTTGTGGTTCTGGACAGATGACACACAAAAGAAATCTGCAGAATACAAGCTTGATGCTTCAACAATTGTTTATGTAAATGGTTTCAAGGCATCTGGTACACTTGCAACTGTACTTTCAACATATGTAACAAGCTTAGACAACGGCAAGATTACACTTGTTGACACATATAAGACAGATGGCAAATATGACAAGATATATGTAGATGCTTATGCAAGAGATATGATTACAGGTATTGCAGATGACGAAATCATCATGACAGCTGTAACATTGGATCTTGACAAAGAAGCTAACGAAGATTTAGAATATCACATCTACTACAATGGCGAAGAAATCGCTATTAGCGATCTTAAGGAAGACGATGTTCTTACAATTGCTTATGATATCAGTGGCGCTGTTGAAGCTTCAGATTATTATGAAATCTATGTTTCAAGAGATACAGTTACTGGTACATTGAAGAGAAAGCCAAATATGGCTGCTACAATTGACGATACAAAGTATGAGTTCGTTACAGCAGAAGAATATGCTGCATTCGATGCTAAACTTGGTGATCAAGTAACATTGTATCTTGACTACTTTGGTGATATCTATGATTGGGAAGTTGATGCTTCATCAGTTAACTGGGGTATCGCAGATAAGTTTAGACTTGCTTCATCAGATGATGAATATAAGTTGACAATCTTCACAGCAGAAGGAACAACAAAGTCATACTTCTTCGATGCTAAGAACGGTGTGGTTAAAGTTGACGGTACTGCAGTAACTTTAGGAAGTGGAGAAACTTATAGTGATGCTCTTGAAAACCTTGTTTATAAATCAGGTTCAGAGAAGGAAGACATTGAAGATCGTGTAATTCAATATAAGGTTAAGGCTTCAACAGGTAAGCTTTCAGAAGTTAACTTCATTACTGCAGAAACAGGCAATGGTGACGCATCAACAGCTTATGATGCTGACAAGAGCAAGATCGGTGCTATCAGATTGAGCGCTGCAACAAAGATTGTTGACGCTTGTGAATATGCAGACGAAATTCTTGCTGCAGCTACAGTTGATTCACTTATTGACAAAGTTTCTTATGTAGCTTATGCTTACGGTGACAAGATTAACAATGCATATTCATTCGTTCTTGTAACAGCTGGTCAGGCTGCTTACACAGCTGAAACAAGATTTGCTGTTGTAGTTGACGAAGCTGATGATGGTGCAGTAACACCTGCATTGGTTGATGGCGAAGAAGGTTTCTATGAAATAGAAGCATTGTATGGTGATAGCAAAGTTGTAACACTTATTGCTACAGATGAAGATGCAACAGATATCGAAGCTCTTGAGGTTGGCGATGTAATCTTCTTTAGAACTAATGCTGCTGGTCAAATTAGAGATCTTGATGTAATCTTTAGTATTGATGCTGGAATTCCAACAGAATATGCAACTTTGGCAACAGCTTCATTAGTTAACGGTAATGAAGATAACAATGTATCAGGTATCACAATCACATCAACAGGTGATAACTTCGGTACAGGCGTATTCACACAGGATTGGGATGCTACAGCAACTGACACAGTTAAGCTTGTATACGGACCTATCGCTGAAGTATCAAAGAACAGCATTTCATTCGCTAAGGTTGTTGACGGAGAAACATCTCTTGATACAGATATTCAGGAATATGATATAGCTCCTGAAATCAATGTTTATAAGTATGACTTTGGTTCAACAGCTAGATTCAAGTTCAGTGCTACAGCTAAGACAACAGGTGCTGCTATCCAACCATCAAGATTCCTTACAAAGTTGATTCAAGAGAACGACGATGTAATTGATTGGGACGATGCAACAGCTAAGCACAACGAAAAGGCAAACTTTGCATTCGCATTGGTTGTTGAAGACGAAGTTGTAGATATCTTCGAATTCATTGCTGGTTAATTAGTTATTAGCTAACATAAAATTAAAGAACTGACCTTTTCGGTCAGTTCTTTTTTTGTTCTTATTTTCATTTAAAAAATTTAAAAAATCTTCAAAAAACCCTTGACAAATACTTTTAAATGTGATAATATAAATAAGCTGTCTCTGAGATAGCAATTGTACATTGAAAAATGGACAAAATAAACTAAAAGATTTAATAAGTATGTTTTGTCGTTTTCAATACACAATTTCGTGCTAACGCACACAATTGTACATTGAAAAATAAACAGTGCAGAGTTCTTGTCAGTAGTTAAATAACTACTAAATAAAACTATGAGTTTTTTATGACAGAAATTCGGAAATAACGAACATTAAGTCAGTGGTACTTTAAGAGTACGAAAAGTTAGAGCTAACAAGTTCTGATGAATATGTATACTAAGTGCTTACTTATGTAAGTATTTAATATAACAATTTTATCGAGAGTTTGATCCTGGCTCAGGACGAACGCTGGCGGCGTGCCTAACACATGCAAGTCGAGCGGAGCCATCTAAAAGATCCCTTCGGGGTGAATTTGGGGAAGCTTAGCGGCGGACGGGTGAGTAACGCGTGAGTAACCTGCCTGTAAGAGGGGGATAACACAGAGAAATTTGTGCTAATACCGCATATTGAGTAAAATTCGCATGTTTTTTACTTGAAAGATTTATCGCTTACAGATGGACTCGCGTCTGATTAGATAGTTGGTGAGGTAACGGCTCACCAAGTCGACGATCAGTAGCCGAACTGAGAGGTTGATCGGCCACATTGGGACTGAGACACGGCCCAGACTCCTACGGGAGGCAGCAGTGGGGGATATTGCGCAATGGGGGAAACCCTGACGCAGCAACGCCGCGTGATGGAAGAAGGCCTTCGGGTTGTAAACATCTGTTGCAAGGGAAGAAAAAAATGACGGTACCTTGTGAGGAAGCCACGGCTAACTACGTGCCAGCAGCCGCGGTAATACGTAGGTGGCGAGCGTTGTCCGGATTTACTGGGTGTAAAGGGCGCGTAGGCGGGGCGATAAGTCAGTCGTGAAATACCGAGGCTCAACTTCGGGGCTGCGATTGAAACTATTGTTCTTGAGTGTCGGAGAGGAAAGCGGAATTCCTAGTGTAGCGGTGAAATGCGTAGATATTAGGAGGAACACCAGTGGCGAAGGCGGCTTTCTGGACGATAACTGACGCTGAGGCGCGAAAGTGTGGGGAGCAAACAGGATTA
>JAZNOH010000024.1:0-4400 GCA_045580715.1 Clostridia bacterium | reverse complement strand
TTATGCGCGCATCTCACAAACTCAGCAACAGAAAATGACTCATTCGGCTCGATTATATCAATCATATGATGAACAATTCCGTCACGCTCTTTCATATCAGGCTTCGCTGTACCTATATTCATATATTTATAAATCTGCATACTGTCACATGAAATTATTTCTGTATCATAAAGCTTTGCAAGTTCAATCGACAATGCAGTTTTTCCTGATGCAGTCGGTCCTCCGATAACAATAATAGGTATTTTATTCATTTACAAAACCCTCTTAAATTCTTTTTCTATCTCTTTTTGTGACATTGAAACGATAATCGGTCTGCCATGCGGACAGGTGTTTATGTTTTCAAGGTTTAAAACATTTTTCACTAACTCTTTTTGTTCACTTTCTGAAAGCTTATGATTAGCCTTTATCGCCGCTTTACAAGCAATTGTGTATAAAAGCCTTTGCCTTTTATCAGAAATAACTTCCCTCTTATTCTCATCAAGCTGTGAAATTATTTCAACGAACAGATTTTCAACATCCTCTGTCTGCGACGCAGGAACTGCTCTTATTATGACACTATTATCGTCAAATTCTTCTGCTTCAAAACCTAATGAAGAAATAAAATCTGTGTTTTCTTTAAATGTTGATAATTCTTTAGCTGTTAGATTTACAATCACAGGAACAACCATTGGTTGAGAATATACTTTAGAATTTTCTATTTCCTTTATTAATTCTTCATATTTTAATCTCTCGTGTGCTGCGTGCTGGTCAATTATCATCATCTTGTCGTCTTGTTCGATTATGATGTATGTATCAAAAACTTGACCTACAAGCTTAAACTCAATAGTTTTTTCTTCCTTTATAACAGGCTTTTCTTCAATTCTTTCTTCAACCTTTTTAACCTCTTCAACTATAGGTTTATAAACCTTTGGTGGTTCTTCTTTTTTTTCAAATGTTCTTTCAAAGAATTGAGGTTCGCTCACTTTAGGAAGTTCTTTTTTTGTTTCTATTTTTGGCTCAAGTTTAATCTCAACTTGAGGTTTAATCTCTATTTGTTCCTTAACCGTCGATATAGCATCACGCTCAAAGGTCTTGAAAGGTGTTTCCTTTTTAGTTTCTCTTTTAATCTCAGGAATATCTGCAATTCTATAAAGTGCCTCTTTAACTCCATTATAAACTGCTCGGTAAATCTCATTTTCATCAGAAAATTTAACCTCTAATTTTGTTGGATGAACATTTATGTCTATCATTTGAGGGTTTATGCCGATATTTAAAACTGATACAGGGAATTTTCCGACCATAACCTGATTTTTATATGCTTCCTCAACTGCTCTCATTATCAACGGACTCTTTATATATCGTCCGTTAACAAAAAAGCTCTGATAGTTTCTGTTTGGTCTTGCTGTGCTTCCCTTTCCTGTTAGTCCCACAACACTGACATTCTCCGATTTAAAATCAACCTTTAACATTGCCGATGCATAGTCTTTTCCATACACTGCATATATACAATTTTCCAATCTGCCATCACCTTGTGATGATAAAACTGTCTTATAATTTGAAATCAATGTGAATGAGATTTCAGGATGTGCTAAAATAAATCTTGTCATAATATCGGAAATATAGCCAGCCTCGGTTGCGTCTTTTTTCAAAAATTTCATTCTTGCAGGGACATTGTAAAAAAGATTTTTAACAATAAAGGTTGTTCCGTTTGGTATTCCTGCATCCTCGGAAGATACTATCTCTCCACCCTCGCACATAGTATGTGTTCCTGTTTCGTCCTCTGCCCTTTTGGTGTATAAATCAACCATTGCCACTGCACCGATACTTGATAATGCTTCACCTCGAAAACCAAGAGTGTAAATCGCATTAAGGTCATCAGCAGTAGCAATCTTGCTTGTGGCATGGCGTAAAAACGCAACAGTGGCATCGTCTTTTTCCATTCCTGAGCCATTGTCACTTACCTTTATATATGTATTTCCGCCATTTTTTATCTCAACAGTTATCCTTGTTGCACCGGCGTCGATAGAATTTTCCACAAGCTCCTTGACAACAGATGCAGGTCGCTCAACAACCTCACCTGCTGCAATCTTATTTGATATTTCAACATCAAGAAGATTTATTTTTCCCATAATAACTCCTTTGTTATTTTTACTTATTTTTTATTACGGACAGAGAGTTTTTAAATAGAAATGCGTCATTGTGTTATGAACAACATTTTTCGGTCTATCAATTCTTAAATATCCGCTTTTTTCATAAATATGAATTGCCGATTTAAGATTCTCGTGGGTTTCAAGATATGAGAATTTAAATCCTGCCTCCAACATTTTTTCTTCAATGTAGTTTATGAGTACATATCCTAACCCATAACCTTTTACTGTATCTGATAAATATAATTTTTGAAGCTCTGCACAAGCATTTATACCTGAAAACTTTTGAAAACCAATTCCCCCAACAACATTATCGTCTTTGTCAGCAAGAACAAAATATCCTCTTGTTTCATTATCTAAATAAAATGCAGAAAGTTTATCAAGCTCAGCATCAAAATACGCTGTACCAGGGATGTCAAGATTATGATTTTTTAAATTGTATCGGATGATTTCTGCTAATTGCTTATTATCTTTAGGAAGAATTTTTCTTATTTTATAATTATTTCCCTTTATTTTCAAAACCTCTTCCATATTAATTACTCCTTTTTGTTACATTAAAACATCCTCTTATTTATGACTTTGTCAAGTAAAGACTAAAAATTTTGTAATTATATGTTATTATTATAACATATAAAAATTTTATAGTCAACAAAATGAAATCTCTTTTATTCTATTCATTAATAGCATTTGGGCATTTTTTGTCATTACACTTTTCGCAATCATTTTTATATGCGCAGCACAATAAATAATCACATTCATCACAACAACATTCAATTAAATTACCCATCTCGTCAAAATGCTCACCATTCCCTTTGCAATCTTTTCCACCATTTCCAGGCGTTAATGTTATACCACTTACATCAACAATCATTTTATCTCTCCTCATAAATTTAGATTTTTAACACATTGTAGAGTATATAACTCTAAAACTCAATAGTGTATTAAACTCTATAATATAATTATTTAAAAGGAGAGATTATATGGATACGATAGATAGAATAAGAAGTTTAAGAGAAGATAATGACATAAATCAATCAGAAATAGCTAAAATTTTAAATGTTGGTCAAAAGACATATTCTGATTATGAAACAAGGAAAATAAGAATACCTTTAGACAGTGTGATAATCCTTGCAAAATACTATAATGTTGATATGAATTATATCACAGGAATATCAGATGTTAAAAAAGTATTTCCAAACAAATGAAAAGCAGCCTTTCGGCTGCTTTTTAATTATTCTTTGCTTTATTTGCCATTTCATAGAGTTTTGTCATAGCCTCAATCGGAGTGAGTGTTGTGACATCAAGAGTTTTTAGTTCTGATAAAATTTCGTCTGCAACGCTATCCTCAAAACTCATCTGCACAAATTCAGTTTCTTCCTGTTTTTTTGGTTTATTAACCTTTGGAACTTCATTACTTTCAATTTTAGATAATATTTCCTTTGCTCTTTTGATGACCTCATCAGGCAGTCCTGCCAATTTTGCAACCTCAATACCAAAGCTGTCGTCAGCTCCGCCACGGACAATTTTTCTCAAGAAAGTTATATCGTCGCCTCTCTTTTTGACTGCAATTCTGTAATTCATCACACCATCTAACTTTTCTTCTAATTCGGATAGCTCGTGATAGTGAGTTGCAAAAAGTGTTTTTGCACCAATTTTTCGCTTGTTATTTATATGCTCTGCTACTGCCCAGGCAATAGAGAGTCCGTCATATGTACTCGTTCCTCTTCCGATTTCATCTAAGATTACCAATGACTTATTAGTCGCATTCTTCAAGATATTTGCAACCTCAACCATTTCAAGCATAAATGTACTCTGACCTGCAGAAATATCATCAGATGCACCAACTCTTGTGAAAATTTTATCCACTGTACCAAGCTTTGCATAGCTTGCAGGAACAAAGCTTCCCACCTGAGCCATAAGAGAAATTAGCGCCACCTGTCGCATGTATGTTGATTTTCCTGCCATATTCGGACCTGTTATAATCAATAATCTTGCATCATTTGAATTAAGATTAGTGTCGTTTGGCACAAATAGCGAATCATTAAGCATCGTTTCAACAACAGGGTGTCTTCCGTCAGTAATTGTGATTTCATTAGTGTCGGTGACATCAGGCATTGTGTAATTATTTTTATATGCTGCCACTGCAAAGGAATACAAAACATCTATGGTTGCAATAATTTCTGAAACATTTCTTAAGCGTTCACTTTCCTTCATAACGCAAAGTCTTATTTCTTCATAAAGCTTTAATTCCAGTTCTTCAAATTTTTCTGATGC
>JAZNOH010000023.1:0-2306 GCA_045580715.1 Clostridia bacterium | reverse complement strand
ATTCTGTTGATATGTCATCTCTTTCAGAACAATACTGCAAATACTGCTCATTTGTTAGTTCAGCAATACTATATTTCTTTTGCGCAAGCTCAATGAAGAAATCTTTTTGATTTTGATAATAGTTTTTACTGTCAACAAAGTCTTCGATATTCTTAATCATTTGCTTATAAGCTTTACCACTATTAATTAATGCTATTCCATCTTTCAAGTCATTTTCACTGATTCCAACTTCTTCAGCATCTTCAATATATTTTTCATATTCCTCGTAACCCACACTCTGACCAATACCAGCATACATACCAAGTGATTTTGAATAGTCAAAGTTTTCGTCCTTCTTATTTCTTGAATTGATTGCACTTTCAATACTCTTTGGACTGACTCCCTTTTTCAGCAAGTCATAAATGATATAATCATAAGCCTCTTTGTCACCCTTTGAAAAGGCACTATATAAAATATTATAAACCGGACTTGTCGCCTTAATAGTTGCATTTCCGTCCTCGTCTGTCGTTTTGGTTGTTAACACATTGATGAGATGCTCTCTCTTATACCTTGCAATATATTTGTTGTCAGTAGTTCCTTCAATAACCCAACCGGCAATACTTGTCGCATAATTTTCGATTGCCCTTGACGGAATACCAAATATAATTGATGCAGTATGAATTGCGCTTCTGACTGTTTGCATATATTGTTCAACTGATGAATCACCATTAATAACCTTTTGTAAGCCACCTGACAAGTTTATCACTTCTCCTGCAACATCATAAAGAGTATCAAGTGCTATAATTCCACCACCATAATACCTTTCTTTTGTAGTCAGGCTTTTAACAATGTCATACACTTCACCTGCTCCCGGTGCCTGAAAGAAGGTGTTTTCAAAAAAGTCTGTTCCCATCTTTTTCAAAATACTATCAAATGCAATCTTTCCCTCCTCATCTTCATACTTTCTTCTTTCCTTTTCACCACCAAATCCGATTTTAGCTGCTCCAACAACAACCGAAAAAACAATACCTGACACTAATTGGGATGACACAGTTCTCCAAGCATTTTTTTGTGCTTCTTCATATGCTTTCTTTGCTTTTCTCTCTTTCTCAGTTCCTTTTGCTTGTTCAAACTGTTTCTTTTTTGCGTTAAGTTCTCCAAAAGCATCATATACCATATTAGTATTTTTCATTGTTTCACCCTGGAATGGAAACATAAATCTAGTAAAGCTGTCACTTCTTAAGAATTCAGGTCTTTCCATTGTCATTGAATTGGGTTGAGAGTTAAGAATAGTTTTTTCGTAAAGCTCGGCAACTGCTTCATAATACTCATCAGTTCCAATTTTTAAATCTTTTCTATTGTCCCTTATGTTATATTCTGCTGCTTTCCAAAGCTTCCTTGTAACCAACGCATCAGAATGAGCCATAAAATTAAGATACTTAGAATTTAGTGCTTTTTTAATAAGTCCTTGTTTTCCTTTCATAATATCTGACATTGTAGGGTCAAACTCTCCGTTATTTCTTGACCATTGCAAAGGCGTGTATCTTGCAATAAGATTTAAGTCAACTCGGCCCATATCAGGTAACGCCCTCATTAACGCTTTCCAACCAACATCAGGGGCAGCCACAAAATATGATGCAGCCTGATTAACTGCTATGTGTAATTTCAACATCAATTGTGCACTCATAATGTTTCCATAAAGCTTATTAAATGCTTTTGTAAGACCATTTTCATTTTTAGGTCTTCCTCCCTGAAGGTCACTCATCATATTTTCAATATACTTCTTTGCAGGCTCTCCCCATTTGTCCTGAATCTCTTTCATAACAGAACCTGTAAAGCCTTCCTTAACTCCCCACTGCATTTGAGGCTCTTGAAATTCTATATCATCAATAACATTTCCGCTAACACCTATCAACTGTCCATACTCATTTCTTTTATAAGTCTGAGTTGTTTTGCTTGTTGTAACAGCCATTAATCGATTCATATTTCTAACCGGCACAGCAAGTCCGACAAATCTTGAATGTAATTTAATGCTTCTGTCAAGAACACTTGTAACATCATCAAGCATAATTGGAGTTGCTCTGCCTTGTCTTTCTTTCATAAAACCTATATTTTCAAGACTACCATCATACACAATAGCCTCAAAATCGGTCTGCAAAAATGCTTTATTGGTGTATATTGGAAAATAATTCTCAACTCCTGCTTTATCATACCCATATAATTCTGCAGAAACAGTATTAATTTCCTTTTTTGAAAACTCATTAAAGTAATCATAGACATCATTAGCATAATTCAATTCTTCTCTTGTAAGGTGATTTGTAATCTTT
>JAZNOH010000022.1:0-13049 GCA_045580715.1 Clostridia bacterium | reverse complement strand
CATTTCTTTAATTTCATTCTCATTCATTTCATAATAAGCATTTTTAGGCTTATAAGACAATCTTTCATATAATTCCTTATCTGTCATATCATTAATCCTTTCAAATTGATTTCCTTAAATATATAATATATGTTTTATACTGATATTATATCACAATAAAATATTTTGTCCATAAATTTACACAAATTTATGTAATTTTGCGCTATTGGTGTTGATATATTTAATTTCTTATGCTATAATAATGTTGTTATGAAAATATCAGAAATTAATAATAATTTAGTATTGACAAACATTAAAGATTTTAATCTTGATAACATTTTCGACTGTGGTCAGTGTTTCCGTTGGAATAAGCAAAATGACGGAGCATATATCGGAGTTGCTAATTCGCGTGCATTAAAAATTTCACAAGAAAATGATACAGTAACTCTTTATGACACATCAATTGAAGATTTTAATAATATTTGGTTTAATTATTTTGATTTTAAGACAAACTATCAAAAAATAAAAAAAATACTCTCAAACGATTCAGTACTAAAATCCGCCACCGAATTTGGAGATGGCATAAGAATTCTCAATCAGGATTTATGGGAGTGTGTTGTGTCATTTATCATTTCTGCAAGCAACAATATTCCGAGAATTAAAAAAATTATTAATACTCTATGTGAACTCTGTGGAGAAAAAATTAATTATATGGGAGAAACCTATTATAGTTTCCCTACTCCAGAAAAAATCTATTCTCTTGGAATTAGTGGAATTGCTCCCATTAAAGCAGGATTTCGTGATAAATATATCATATCTGCAGCAGAATTTTTTATGAATGATTTTAATGATGCTTATTTTGAATCACTTGATTATAAATCAGCAAAAAAAGAGCTGATGAAAATCAGTGGTATTGGAAATAAGGTTGCAGATTGCATAATGCTGTTTGCCTTATCAAAAAGAAACAGTTTTCCTGTTGATGTATGGATTAAACGCGTTGTTGAACATTTTTATTTTGAAGAAGAGCAGACAATTGAAATTATCCAAAAATTCTCCCAAGAGAAATTTGGAGAACTGGGTGGATACGCTCAACAATATCTATTCTACTATGCAAGAGAGCAAAAAATTGGTTTATAAAAATTTAGCAATATCGGAGTAGTTTTTATGATTACAAATCTAACAACATCAATGCTGTATATTTGTCCGGAGTGCTCAACTTCATCACTTCGTACTCTGTCAGCATTTGAAATAAAAAAGAAAGATGGATTATCTCTTTTTTGTAGCAACAAAAACTGTCATTGTGATAATGCATTTATTCTTCCATCAAAGAATAAATATAAATTTATAATAGATTGCCCGATATGTGGAGATGAACATACTTTTACTCTTTCCCAAAAAACAATTTGGAATAAAGATTTCTTTATTTTGAACTGTCCACAATCCGGATTCGGCATTCTTTTTATAGGAAAAGATACCGAAATGCTAAAAAAAGAACACAACTTACAAGCCGAAATCATTGCAGGAATCGTTGTTAATAACGATGAAGTATATGATGAACTCGATATATTATTTGAACTTGTTGAGCTTATCAACACATTCGCATGCGAAAATAAAATCCATTGTGAATGCGAAAATAATAATATTGCAATAGGCATTAATACTGATTCTGTTTCTCTTAGGTGTAAGAGCTGCAACAGAGTCGCAACTTTTAAAGCAAATACCGAAACTCTTAATAGTTTATCAGAATTAGCAGAAATAATCTTATAAGAAAATTGCTATGCAATTTCAGATATATAATTTTTAAGGAGGAAATATAATGTTAGTATCAGCAACAAAAATGCTACAAGACGCAGTTAAAGGCAAATACGCTGTAGGACAATTTAACATCAACAACCTTGAGTGGACAAAAGCCATTCTTCAAACTGCACAGGAAAATAACTCTCCAGTTATTTTGGGTGTGTCAGAAGGTGCAGGAAAGTATATGACAGGATTTAAAACAGTAGCTGCAATGGTTAAGGCAATGATTGAAGATTTAAATATCACAGTCCCTGTTGCTCTTCATTTAGATCACGGCTCATATGATGCTTGTTTAAAATGTATTGATGCAGGCTTCTCATCAGTTATGTTTGATGGTTCACATTTCCCAATCGAAGAAAATGTTCAAAAAACAACTGAGCTTGTTAACATTTGTCATTCAAAAGGTATTTCAATTGAAGCAGAGGTTGGCTCAATTGGAGGAGAAGAAGATGGTGTTATTGGTGCTGGTGAAGTTGCAGACCCCGAAGAATGTAAAAAAATTGCAGATCTTGGCGTTGATTTCCTTGCAGCAGGCATAGGTAATATCCACGGAAAATACCCTGAAAACTGGAAAGGTCTTGATTTTGATGCTCTTGGAGCAACTAAAAAACTAATTGGCGACCTTCCTTTAGTTCTTCATGGTGGAACAGGAATTCCTGCAGATATGATTAAAACAGCAATTTCATTAGGTGTTGCGAAAATAAATGTTAATACAGAATGTCAACTTTATTTCCAGGCTGCAACAAGAAAGTATATCGAAGAAGGCAAAGACCTTGTTGGTAAAGGTTTTGACCCAAGAAAAATTCTTGCTCCTGGATTTGAAGCAATTAAAGAAATAGTTAAAGAAAAAATGGAGCTTTTCGGCTCAATTGACAGGGCTTAATTTAAACTAATATACTTTAAAAATGACAGAGTTAAACTCTGTCATTTTTATTATTTCCCTGTATAATTTATTATTTCTTCGCCCTTCTTTATTCTGCCTTCTTTAACATTCATTTTATCAATCTTATCAAGATTTGTTATTAATATCGGTGTATATAACTGATACCCCATACTTTCAATATATTCAATATTAATTTCTGCAATTTTATCTCCTGTTTTAACCATATCTCCATTATTAACAAAGGATTTAAAACCCTCTCCCTTTAATTCAACAGTATTCAAACCTATATGCACCAGTATTTCCAATCCATCATCAGAAAGAATTGAATATGCGTGTTTAGTGTCAAAAACCTGAACAATTTTCCCATCAACAGGTGAGAGAATTTCCTGGCTTTCAGGAAATATTGCAACACCATCACCTAAAATTTTTTCAGAGAATACAGGGTCGGAAATCTCTGATAATTTGATTATTTGGCCATCACAAATTGAAAAAATACTGCCTGTTTTCTTTTTTTTCCAAAACATATTAATCACCATTTTCTCCTATAAATTGTTTTCAAAAAATTCTTTTAAACCTTTTTCGGCGTCAATTTCGTCCTCACCTGATATGATTATTTTTATAATATCCCCTGTTTTTGCAACTAAACTCATAACAGAAAATAGCTTTTTAGCATCTGCACTTTTTTCATCCTTTTTAATGGTTATCTCTGAATTATATTTTATTGCCTCCTTAACCAACAATCCTGCAGGACGAGCATGTATTCCAACCAGGTCTTTAATTGTATATGAAAATTCCTTCATAAAATCTCTCCTATAAATATTTATGCTTTTATTATACACAAAATTTTTTAAAGAATACAAAAAAGATGTTAAAAACTAAAGCTTTTAACATCTTTTTAAACTAAATTTTTTCTATACAATCAGCCATATTATCAAGCCATTCTCCCTCAAACAATTCTATTGTTCCTGCATCACAGGCTGAGGCTAACTTTGAATTCATAGGCAATTTAGATACTGTGCTTATATCATACTTTCCTGCAATATCATCAATATGACTTTCTCCGAATATTTTATGCTCTTTTCCGCAATCATCACATTTATAATATGACATATTTTCAACCAATCCGAGAATTGGAATATTCATCATTTCAGCCATTTTAACTGCTTTTTCAACAATAATTCCAACCAATTCCTGTGGTGATGTCACGACAATAATTCCATCAATAGGTAATGACTGAAAAACTGTCAATGGAACATCTCCTGTTCCAGGAGGCATATCAACAAACATATAATCAACATCATTCCAGATAACATCTGTCCAGAACTGCTTAACAGTTCCTCCAAGAATAGGTCCTCTCCATATAACAGGATCAGTTGAATTCTCTAAAAGCAAATTAACTGACATTATTGAAGTCCCAAGCTTAGATGTAACAGGCAAAAGTGCTTCTCCCGTTGATGAGGCTTTTTCCTTTATTCCGAAAGCCTGAGGAATTGATGGACCTGTTATATCAGCATCTAAAATAGCTGTTTTATAACCTCTTCTTTGCATCAAAACAGTCATAAGGGATGTTACCATAGACTTTCCTACTCCTCCCTTACCACTTACAACAGCTATAACCTTTTTTACATTAGAATCCTTGTTTTGTGGTGCTATCAAGCTTTGTCTTTCTGAACAATTTGAACTGCAGCTTGAACAATCATGTGTACATTCTTCACTCATTTTAATTCTTCCTTTCTTATCATGATTTATAATTAAAAGTTCATATAATCCAAGTATAAACCACTCACAAGATTATATCACAAATAGAAAAGGGTGTCAATAAATTCTGTTCTATAAAAATTCCTCCCATTTAAAAACGGGAGGAATTTTGGTTTTGCTTATTCATCTGTTTTTTTATCTGACTTTTTGAAAATAGCACCCAATATCATAACAATTGCAAAAATAATTAAATAGAATAATACAGGGAATGAGAAAGTTCCATTTGCCTTTGCTGTTAAGTAAGGTGTAATACCATGAGCATAAACTGCGGCAAATACCATAAATAAGCATGCAAGCAATGATATTATAGGCAGAATAAATCTGTTAAACACACCCATATCCTTTTCTTTTTTCATTCATGCAATAAAGATAGGAATATACATTGCATAGATTGTAACAATTGGAAGCTCTGATGAATCAAAGTTGAATACACCAAACCAACCAGATGTCAGATTTGCACCATAGAAATATATAAGCCATAAAGCACATACAAACAATCCCCAAATAGATGAGTTGGTTGTCATATTTGTTGCTTTGTCAATTTGAGAAAATGTCTGTGGCATAGGTCCGTCATTACGGGCTGCTATTGCATACATACCACGGGTTGCACCAACCATAAGACCATTTAGTGTACCAAGACAAGAAATTATGATACAGATATTAAGTAATGTTCCTCCAACTCCACCAAATATGTTTATAAATGCAGTGGTTGCACCTTCGCTGATAAGAACAGCATTGTTTGCGCCCCCGGCTACACCAATAAAGTATAACACATATGCACTAACAACAATCAATGAACCAATAACAAGTGCAAGTGGTAGGTTTTTCTTTGGATTTTTAAGCTCTGCATTGATTGATGTTGCAACAATCCATCCTTCATAAGCAAAAACTGTAGCAACAATTGCTGCAAATAGTCCACTGCTTGCAGTTCCACCAACCGCTTCTGAAACTACTGTTGTAAAATTATTTGTAAGTGTACCGTTTGCAAGACCAACAGAAGTACCAACAATCGCCATTAAAACAATTGGAATTAATTTAATAATTGTAGCACTAATTTGAAATTTACCGGCAAGCTTTGGAGAAAGAGCATTCATTGTGTATGATGCAATAAGGAAGAATCCTGCCAATGCCATAACTTCAGGACCTGTCATACTCCATCCAAAAAGAACTCCCAAATATCTTGCTGAAACCCACGCAAGAACAGATGTCATTCCGGGGTAGTAAATGTTTACCATAAACCATGCAAGATAGTAAGCATAACCTTTTCCACATGTAGCCTCTGCATAGTCAACAACTCCGCTTACTTTTTCGTATTTTGTTGCCATAACTGCAAACTGCGCAGAGCAAATTATCATCAATAACCCTGTGATAACCCATGCAGCAATACCGATAGGCATACTACCACCTGTAGCTGCAAGGACATTCTGTGCCTTGAAGAAAACTCCGGAACCAATTACAGTACCAACTACCATACAAATAGCAGTTATCAAACCATATTTTTTTGTTAATTTTTCCATTTTTATTCCTCCTATTAACTAAGAATAACTATATTATACCATAATTTATTTAAGGAGTAAATAAATTATTAAAATTTTTGTAGAATTTTTACATATAAAAAACAGAACAAGCATAACTTGTCCTGTTTTGGTACGCCAGGAGGGATTCCTTTTCTGCGGAAAAGCCGGCTCGCAGCTCTTAGAGTCCACCGGACTCTAATTCACTACTGCTCGCTTCGAATCCCTAATATACAAAAAGAGATATATGCTAAAGCATATATCTCTTTTTGGTACGCCAGGAGGGATTCGAACCCCCGACCTTTTGGTTCGTAGCCAAACACTCTATCCAACTGAGCTACTAGCGCATATGAATGCAACAGATATATAATAACATGAAATACTATATTTTGTCAAGCAATTTTAAATATTTTCTTAAAAACATACATATCTGTTGCATATAGTTTTATTCTACTGTTGTTTCGCCTTCATTTGATGGGTTTGGAACAGGTCTTTCTCCCTGATTTGGTTTGATGGGGTCAATAACAGGCTCCTCACCTTCATCACCCGGTATCTCTGTAACAGGAACATCTTCTGGTGGTTGCTCTATTACCTGTGGACCAACGCTAACCTCATTTGGAACCATTCTATAACTGCTTCTTGTAATTTTTTTGGAGCTAATCTCTACACCATTTTCATAAATTGTTTTAAATGTGTCTACAACAAATCCTGTCTTGCCTTTTGATATAACCTTTCTTGTCCCTGCAGGAAGTGCGTCATCAACTGTCTCCTTATCTACTGGTGGAGTTGATGATATCTGCGAATGAGATATTTTTACAGTTCTCTCTGGTTCATAATCTGTTCCGATAATAGATATAGTAAGATTTCTATTGTTTGTAACAGAGTTTATTTTAACGGGGTATTCTGTGTTATTCTTAAATCTGAAATCAATAACACCATAGGAAACTGTTGCATCCTGACCATTTGGAACATATGAAACAGTCAATGAATGATTATGTCTTTCAACAACCTCAAGGTCAGCATATAACACAGCACTATAAAGAGTACTGCTTACTTGACAAATTCCTCCACCTACACCCTCTGATGTTTTACCATTTTCATATATTCCTGCAATCTTATACCCTCTTTCAGCATTAGGATTTCCGATTGTGTTGTTATATGAAAATTCTTCACCCGGCATTAATATTTTATTATTTATTGATTCTGCGGCAAGCGAAACATTATATGCTCTGTTAGCTGATGATGTTGAGAAATTAGTTGTGTATTTTCCAAGTGTTTTGTTAAACAGCTTTTCTTCTAATTCCTCTTTTGTTTTTTCAGGCATCGTGATGGTTGCAGGGCAAGATGCTTTCATTCCTGCATTAACACTTTCCAAAACTCTTTCTAAATCTTCTTTCTTTACATCGACACCAACATGATGTTCATTAACCTTTATTTTCCCTGCCTCATCAAGTGCATAGGCTGCGTCCTGTGCAGGTCCGCATATTTCATTATATACTTCGTTAACATTTAATTGCTTTGGTTTCGCATAATCAAGTGTAACCTCAATATCATCAAAAGAACCGCTACCTATGGCTTCAATAAACTCTCTACGAGCCAAAGAAACATCAGGATTTTGTCCTGCTGTTGCAGGAATTACGGTTAACATATTTTCACTGTACTCATACTGTTGTTCTTTTGAAAGTCCATTAAAGGTTGCACCAAAATCAAACAATGCTTTATCAAGCTTTTCAACACTATAAACCATTTCAAGAGGTACATTTATTTCATCAAAAAGCAAAATGGCTGAATTGAGTGCATTTTTGAAAATATTATTTGATTTACATATCTTCATAGCCTTTTCAACAGTAGCATCATAATCGACTGACAAATTTATATCGGAAGCATTTATAGTTGTTTCGTTTTCTGATGACTCTATTTCAAATATTGTATCATCATCAATCATTCCATATATTTTATTCTTAGCAGTATAAATGTTCATGCCACCAACATCTACTCCGGCAATCTCTACATTTGATGCAATCAAATCCTTTGGCAATGTCATAGAATATGCCATTATTACAGCAACAAATAATACAATAATTGCACATGGAATTATAACATACAACTTATTAAATTTCTTTCCAGTGTTCTTTACCTTTTCCTTTTTTTGCACCTTAGCAGACCTTGCTCTGTTTCTTGGTTGATAGCTATACTCATCTTTTTTTTCTTCTATAATCTCTTGGTTCTTACCTTCTAAATCAGTACTCATTAACATAACCACCCTTTATATTAAAAAAATCTTAAATAATCATCAATTTGTCTTGAATATGTATCCAAAAATGCATAAATCTCTTTATTTTTGGAAAGAACATTAAATGCCCTTTTAACATTTTTAACAAACCTTTGGTCAAAATCAGATATATCCGTATCAAAGGTCATAGGACATACAGCCTTTGCTCTTGGGTCAACAATAATCCTTAATTTCTTTTGCTTATCAATATATGGAGTAAGCGGGAATATCCGACAAGCAATTGGCCTTTGAAATCTGTCACACTCTCCATCACAAAACAGAATATATGTTTTTTTCATTTTGTTATCATATTCATATTCAAAATCTGATAACTCAACTCTTGCCCATTTTGGATTTAACATATCAAAAACTTTTTTTTCTCCGGGAAAAAGATACATACCAAAATCATCACCCTTACAACACGCCTTATTACAAAGCTTGCCACAGTCTTCCAAAAGTGGTGTGCTATCGTCAAACAGACGATAAATCTGTAAATATGCATATGCAGAATTCATTTGACAATCTCCCCTTTTATATAACATCAATATCTAAAATAATACATTTTATATCACTTTAATTGTATCACATAAACCAAATAAAAACAATAGAAAATTCATTATTTTTTTAATGTAATACAAATATAATGATTTCTAATAATTTTGTCATATTTATTATTCTCACAAATTTTTAATTAACTACAATAACATATTTCTAAGGTACCCTTTTTTTAGTTTATTATATATTTTTATAATTTATCAACAAAAATGTATACTAAAATTAAATCATGGAAATGCTATATATGAAAAAAAGAGAAAGGACAAAGTGTTATGAAAAACAAAAAGAAAAATCAAACAAAAGGTGGCATATACATAGCCGTGTGCTGTTTAGCTGTTCTTGCTGCAGCTATCGGTTATGTCGGAAGAAACAATACTGATTCTTCCCAAACCAAACCAAAGGACAATGAAAATTCAGAAATTGTTTCAAAAAACACCTCACCTGAATTAGATGTATCAAACAACAATCCGGATAATGATATAGAAATAACCATTAAAGATTATGAACCTATATCAAAAGAAGAGGAAAATGACAACATTGAAGAAGTTATTGGGGTATCAAAAACAACTCAAATTGAAGAGCAAAAGTTTTTGATGCCAGTTGAAGGCACAGTCGTTTGTGCTTTCTCAAATAATGAACTGATTTATAACAAGCTCTTATCCGATTGGCGTACTCACAATGGTGTTGATATTTCTTGCGACGAAAATTCTGCAATATATGCATCAGCTGACGGTGTTGTTTCAGAGGTGTTAGATAATTCTATGGGAAAAAGTGTAAAAATTGACCATCAGAATGGTTATGTATCTGTCTATTCAAATTTGTCCGAAGAAATTGAAGTTAAGTCAGGCGACGAGATATCAGCAGGCGCTCTTATCGGCAAAGTGAGCGACACGAATACATCAGATTTTACCAACGGCTATCATCTTCATTTTGAAATTCTTTTTGAAAACAAATATGTTGACCCTGCAGAATTGTTGGCTCAATAAACAGGTTTGGAAAACAAGAAAACGGTGTGCTTTCTGCACACCGTTTTCTTAATTTTTATAGTCCATAGGTCTGTCATTATTTATTCCAAACTCATATAAAATTGCATTAATAATACGAAGCGAAGCATTTCCGTCACCATAAGGGTTAGCTGAATGTGCCATTTTATCATATGCACTTTTATCATCAAGCAATTCACAAGCCATATCAAAAATAACATCCTCATTAACCCCAGCAAGCTTAACAGTACCTGCTTCAACTGCCTCAGGTCTTTCTGTTTCCTTTCTCAAAA
This sequence comes from Clostridia bacterium, assembly GCA_045580715.1. Classification (GTDB taxonomy): domain Bacteria; phylum Bacillota; class Clostridia; order UBA1381; family UBA1381; genus RGIG1988. Next base: position 3,015 of record JAZNOH010000022.1, on the reverse strand, counting down.
CGAGAACAGGCTTAGCTAAAGATGGAGCTTCCTCTTGAATTCCACCTGAGTCTGTCATAATCATATAGCTCCTTGCCATAAGATTGTGAAGCTCATCAACATTTATCGGCTCAATTATCTTAACTCTGTCAAGATTACCAATTATTCTGTTAACTGTTTCTCTGACTGCAGGATTCATATGAATTGGATAAACAAACTCAACATCATCATATTTTTCAACTAGTCTCTTAACTGCACGACAAATATTTTCAAGCGGTTCTCCAAGATTTTCACGACGATGAGCTGTCATTGTTATAACTCTCTTTGATTTAAAATCAATATTATTTATAACATCAGTTTTAAAGACAAAATTTTCTTTAACTGTCGTTTTCATTGCATCAATAACAGTATTACCTGTTATATAGATATCATCCTCGCATACATTTTCCTTTAACAAATTATTCTTATTTCTCATAGTCGGAGAAAAATGCATTTTAGCAATTCTACCTGTTAAACATCTATTCATTTCCTCCGGGAATGGAGAATAAATATCATATGTTCTAAGACCTGCCTCAACATGTCCAACCATTGTCTGATTATAAAAAGCTGCTAAAGCTCCAACAAAGGATGTTGATGTATCACCATGAACCAAGACAATATCTGGCTTTGCCTCTTTTATAACCTCATCAAGTCCCTCCAAAACCCTTGCAGTTATCCCAACAAGTGTTTGTCTTTCTTTCATTATGTTCAAATCATAGTCAGGCTTAATATTGAAAATTTCTAAAACCTGATCAAGCATTTGACGATGTTGTGCCGTTACGCACACGATAGATTCAATATTAGGATTTTTCTCTAATTCTATGACTAATGGTGCCATTTTGATTGCTTCAGGTCTTGTCCCAAAAACACTCATAACTTTAACTTTTTTCATTTTCCTAATCCCTTTCTTAGAAAATCAATCATTCCTATTATTCTTCAAAAGCCCTCCGACAAGAATAACAACTAACACACAGGCCAAAAGCAACAACGCTCTCAATGAGCCACTTTCTGCAAGAACAATAGCAGAAAGTCCCAACACTCCACTGATTAAATACAAGATGAAAACGGATTGTTTTTGAGAAAATCCCATATCAATTAATCTATGATGGAGGTGACCTCTATCTGCCTGCATAGGACTTTGCCCCTTGCTCACTCTTCTGACCATGGCAAATATAGCATCAAACATTGGTAATCCCATAATCAAAATTGGTACTGCAAATGAAATTATTGCATAACTCTTGAAAACTCCCATAATGGATAGCGACGCTAAAATAAATCCTAAGAATGTTGAACCGGTATCTCCCATAAATATCTTTGCAGGATTGAAATTGTATGGCAAAAATCCAAAACATGCACCCATCAGACTAACTCCGATTACTGCAACATAGTACTCACTAAGCTGTGTTGCAATAAACACCATACTTACTGACATAATGGCAGAAACTCCTGCTGCCAGACCATCTAACCCATCAATAAAGTTAACTGAATTTGTTATAAAAACAATCCAGATAATAGATATGATAATAGATATCCAATCAGGCAAAATAAGGTACACAGAATCTGACCATATAAACGGATTTGAAAATACTTGTATCTTCATATCTCCACCAATTACCACTATCGTTGCTGCAATTATCTGTATCAAAAATTTAGGTTTTGCATCAAGTGCTTTTATATCATCAACAATTCCCATAGCTGCAATAATCAATGCACCAGCCATAATAGACATAACTTCTCTTGTCATAACTCCAAAGCAAACCATTGCAACAATAAATCCAAAAATTATTGCAAGTCCGCCAAGTCTTGGAATAGGACTCTTGTGCATTCTTCTTGAGTCCTTAGGGATATCTACTGCTTTCCACTTGATCGCAAGATGTTTTACAAGCGGCGTGCTTGCAAACGAAAAAACAAATGCGACTATACATGCTCCTAAAAGACTTAAAAAATCAATGTTTTTCATTACTATTTCCTCACTTGGCTTAAATAATAAAGCCTATTTTTTTATACACCTTGTTAAGAGTTCTGTTAGCAATTTGATTTGCTCTTTCTGCTCCCTTTGTATATATATCAACCAGATATTGTTTATCTTCTGATAGTTCGTCATATTTCTTTCTTATTGGTCTTATATGCTCAACAACTGCCTCTGCAACATCAGCTTTGAACTCACCATAACCTTTACCTGAATAATCAGAAACGAGCCTATCTATAGAATTTCCTGTTACAGCAGACATAATTGTCAACAAGTTATTAATTCCTGCCTTTGTTTCATCATTTTCTCTGTATTCAATGATACCCTCACTATCAGTCACAGCACTTTTAATCTTTTTTGCAATTATATTAAAATCGTCAAGCATTGAAATATATGATTTCTCATTTTCATCAGATTTTGACATCTTCTTTGTAGGCTCCTGCAAACTCATAATTTTTGCACCTGCTTTTGGCATAAAGCCCTCAGGAATTTTGAATACATTTCCATATATTCCATTAAATCTTTCTGCAATATCTCTTGTGATTTCAATATGCTGCATCTGGTCCTTTCCAACAGGAACAAGATCTGCCTGATATAAAAGTATATCTGCTGCCATCAACACAGGATATGTAAATAATCCTGCATTAATATTATCTGCATGCTTTTTACTCTTATCCTTAAATTGAGTCATCCTTGACAGTTCACCCATATATGTGTAGCAATTAAGTATCCACGCAAGCTGAGCATGAGCAGGAACATGAGATTGTATAAATAGAATATTTTCCTCAGGATTAATTCCACAGGCAATATATATCTTTAATAAATCCAATGCTCTTTTTCTTAAAAGTGCAGGCTCTTGTCTGACTGTTATCGAATGCTCATCAACTATTGAATAACAACAATGATAGTCCTCTTGCAAATCAACCCAGTTTTTTATAGCACCAAGATAATTCCCAAGTGTTATGTTTCCTGATGGTTGAACTGCAGAAAAAATTATTTTTTTATCATCCATTTTTAATAATCCACCT
>JAZNOH010000021.1:0-2480 GCA_045580715.1 Clostridia bacterium | reverse complement strand
CACGACCCTGTTGTTGAGTATAGAAATGTTGGCAGTGAATTATATGACGGAATGTTAGAGTCAATTAAGCGTGACACAGTAAGATATATATTAACTGTTCAGCCAAAGCCACAGGTTGAAATGAAGAGAGAACAGGTTATGAAGCCTGTTGCCACAGGTGGCGACGGAACATTGGCAAAACAGCCTGTAAGAGCAAAAAAAGAGCCAGGCAGAAATGACCCATGTCCATGCGGAAGTGGAAAGAAATATAAGCATTGTTGCGGACGATAAGATTGGAGAATTTGAATGTTAGAGTATGATGAATATAGACTGCAACTGCAGGGATTAGAGAAGAACATCGCAGATTTGGAAAATTCTCTTGATATTGCAGGCGCATTAACTGAAATCGAAAAGCTTGAGGCACAAAGCAGCGAGGCTGGATTTTGGGATGATATGGAAAATTCCCAAAAAGTCTTGCAAAAAACAAAGCAATTAAAGGATAAGGTCGAAAGATATGAAACTCTTAAAACAGGTTGGGAAGACGCTCTTGTTTTAATCGACCTTGCAAACGAAGAAAATGACGAAAGTATGCTCCCTGAGGTCAAGAAAACTGTTGAGGATATTGTTTCTGAGCTTGATAAAATGACCTTGGAAACCCTTTTGTCAGGACCATATGACAAAAACAATGCAATCATTACCCTGCACGCAGGTGCAGGCGGAACAGAGGCACAGGACTGGTGCGAAATGCTTCTTAGAATGTATCAGATGTATGCACAAAAAAATGGCTACTCTGTATCAACTCTTGATTTGTTACCCGGTGATGATGCAGGGGTTAAGAGTGCAACAATAAGCATTTCAGGGCTTAATGCATATGGATACTTAAAGTCGGAAAAGGGAGTTCACAGACTTGTTCGCATCTCCCCATTCGATGCTGCAGGCAGACGACACACATCATTCGCATCAATTGAGGTTATGCCTGAGATTGATGATGATGTGGAAATTAACATAAGAACTGAAGATTTGAAGGTTGACACATACAGAGCAAGTGGCGCAGGAGGTCAGCATGTCAACAAAACTGACTCAGCAATAAGAATTACACACATTCCTACAGGTATTGTTGTTTCCTGTCAGACACAGCGTTCTCAGCATCAAAACAGAGATTATGCAATGAAAATGCTAAAATCCAAGCTTGCTGAAATTGCCGAACAACAGCAAAAGGAAAGAATTGAAGATATTAAGGGTGTTCAAAAAGAAATTGCGTGGGGTTCTCAAATTCGTTCATATGTATTCCATCCATATAACTTGGTTAAGGACCATCGCACAAACTTTGAAATGGGTAATATCGGAGCAGTTATGGATGGCGACTTAAATGGCTTTATTAACGCATATCTGCAAGCCTCCAGCCTTGGCAAACTATAACAAATAAAACAAAAAGGCTGTAAAATTTATTTTTTACAGCCTTTTTTCAATTATCTGTTCTGATTGTTCTTTTGGTTGTTCTTTTGATTTTGCTGATTGTTCTGCTGGTTATTCTGCTGATTATTTTGTTGATTGTTTTGATTGTTGTTTTGATTGTTGTTGTTTGTCACATTAATCACTTCCTCTCTAAACAATTATATCTTGTCACAAACCAACCTTTATTATACATTATTTTAAAAATTTTATTGGAGAAAAAAATGCACAAAATAAAATGGGAATATAAAAATGAGAGCTTGGCTCCTGATGAAATAAATAATTTTTCCAAACAATTTCGTTTTGGATATGTTTTTTCGACTGTTCTTTTAAACAGAGGTATTAAAACGGAAGAGCATTTGAAAAAATATTTCACAAAATCATTGGAATTTGTGCATAATCCTTCGCTTTTGCCTGACATTGAAATTGCGACAGAGAGAATTATTTCGGCAATACAAAATAAGGAAAAAATTGTTATTTATGGCGATTATGATGTTGACGGAGTGACCTCGGTTTCTCTTTTATATAGCTTTTTAAAGGATTGTAATGCAGATGTTGATTTCTACATACCTGACAGGATGGACGAGGGTTATGGTCTTAATATCAAGGCAATAAATAAACTTTCAAAGCTTGGAACAAAGCTTTTAATCACTGTTGACTGCGGAATTGCATCTACTGGCGAGGTTGAGCTTGCAAAGGCTCAGAAAATGGATGTTATTATAACAGACCATCATACCTGCAAGGAAAAAATTCCAAATGCTCTTGCGGTCATAAACCCAAAACGCCCTGACTCTCTTTATCCATATAAGGAGTTGGCAGGTGTCGGTGTTACATTAAAAACTGTTTTGGCAGTTGCAAAGGGTCTGGGACTTAATACAACACAATGTTTTAAAAAATATTCGCCATTTGCAGCCATTGGAACAATTGCAGATGTTGTCCCGCTTTGTGACGAGAACAGAATTATTGTTGATAAAGGGCTTTTGAACTTAAAAAACTCATATTGCGGAATTGATGCACTATTAAATGTGAGTGGATGTGACGAAAAACCT
>JAZNOH010000020.1:0-6761 GCA_045580715.1 Clostridia bacterium | reverse complement strand
CATAACGCCTGCAACTGCAACTGCCTTTTCACCATCAGAAATAACAAGGTCATCAGTACATAGCTTTCTGTCCTGCTCATCGAGTGTTTTTATGATTTCACCATCACAGGCATTTCTTACTACGATTTTATTCTGTGCTAAATCTCTTAAATCAAAAGCGTGCATAGGTTGACCGTATTCAAGCATAATGTAGTTTGTTATATCAACAATATTGTTAATTGAACGAACACCGCAAGCACGAAGTCTTGAAACAAGCCATTTTGGTGAAGGTCCGATTTTAACATTCTTAACCATTTTAGCACAGTATCTCATACACTTGTCAGGGTTTTTAACTTCGACAGATAGTGTGTCATTGATATTTTCATTGTTTTCTTTGTATTCAGGTTTATGAAGATTAAATGGTCTCTTAAATGTTGCTGCAGTTTCTCTTGCAAGACCGATAACACTAAAGCAATCAGGTCTGTTTGATGTGATTTCAAACTCAACAACATCTTCGTTTAAACCAAAATAATCTTTGATTTCAATTCCGATTTGTGTGTCATCAGGCAAAATAAGAATTCCATATTCAGGCTCGTAACCTAAATCTGCAACAGAAAGTCCAAGCTCATCGTGTGAGCAAAGCATACCGTTTGATTCAACACCTCTTAATTTCCCTTTTTTAATTTTAATTCCGCCAGGCAGGGTAGAGCCATCAAGTGCGACAGGAACAATAATATCTGCTTTCACATTTGGAGCTCCACAAACAATTTGTAGTTCCTCACCGGTTCCTGCATCAACTGTGCATATGTGCAAATGGTCGCTGTCAGGGTGGTCAACACAAGTTAAAACCTTACCTGTTACAACCTTATTTAAACTATCTCCTGCATTCTCAACACCCTCAACCTTTGAGCCTGACATAGTAAGCTCGTGTGCATACTGTTTTGGTGTGATGCCGGACATATCAGTATAATCATTAAACCAACTCATTGGTACTTTCATTCTTTATCATTCCTTTCTATATCAAATTAAAACTGTTTTAAGAATTTCAAATCATTTTCATAGAATAATCTGATATCATCAATTCCGTACTTACGCATAACCATTCTTTCTAAACCAATACCAAATGCAAAGCCTGAATATACCTCGGGGTCTATACCACAGTTTGCAAGAACCTTTGGATGTACCATACCACAACCAAGAACCTCAATCCAGCCCTCGCCTTTACAAATTCTGCATCCCTCACCGCCACAAACGAAGCAAGCCACATCAAGTTCAGCAGATGGCTCAGTAAATGGGAAATGGTGAGGCCTGAAACGGACCTTACAGTCTTCGCCATATAGTGATTTCATACAAGATTCCAATGTACCCTTTAAATCCGCCATTGTGATACCCTTATCAACAACAAGACCTTCAAACTGGTGGAAAACAGGGGAGTGTGTTGCATCTGATGCATCACTTCTGTATACAATACCAGGGGCAATAATTCTTATTGGTGGTTTTTTATTTTCCATAACACGAACTTGCATTGGAGAGGTCTGTGTTCTCAACACAATGTTATCCTCGATATAGAATGTGTCCTGTGTATCTCTTGCAGGATGATTTTTTGGAATGTTTAAAGCTTCAAAGTTATAATAATCAGTTTCAACCTCAGGACCTTCTGCAACCTCAAAGCCAAGACCGATAAATATTTCCTTAAATTCATTCAAAGTCTTTGTGAATGGATGAAGTGAACCGATGTCAGGAGTTTTTCCAGGCATAGTTACATCAATAACCTCTTCTTTCAACTGCTTGTTTTGAAGATCTGCTAAAAGCTCAGTTTTCTTCATATCAATTTCGTTATTTAAGAAATCCCTGATTTCGTTTGCCAAGGCCCCGATAACAGGTCTTTCTTCTGCTGATAATTGACCCATTCCTTTTAAAACTGAGGTCAATTCGCCTTTTTTTCCAAGATACTTAATTCTTAAGTCTTCTAAAGTTTCAAGGTCTGAAGCATTTTTTAACAGGTCTTCAACAGATACCTTGATTTGTTGTAGTTTTTCTTTCATTTGTTTTCAATCCTTTCTTTCTTCATTAACTGAGCAGGGGAATATAAAACTAAAAAATCCCTGCCATAAAGCAGGGACGAAAAAAATTTCCGTGGTACCACCCAAATTCCTGAAATAATCAGGCACTTATTTAAACGAATGACGGTCGCAACCCGTTATCGACTACACACACATAGCTTCACCGATACAGCTCAGAAACGAAGGTTCAGTCATACCCTTACCGCAACGGCTCACAGCCCACGACCTTTGCTCTCTTATGGCGATATATGACCTACTGAATTTCTTCATAGCCTTTTATTCAATTAAACAGTATTTTATCACATATTTTCACACATTTCAAGTGTTTTTTGTAATTTATAAAATATTAATAAGAAAATTTGACAAATTTCTCAAAATAATGTATAATATTATGGGTTTATTATAAATTAAAACTGTATTATTTATTTAAGAGGTATAGTGAATATGAGTAAAGTAAAAGGGGAATATGGCAACGAAAGTATTACAAGCTTAAAGGGTGCTGACCGAGTAAGAAAAAGACCTGCTGTAATATTTGGTTCTGACGGAATAGAGGGTTGTTGTCACTCGTTTTTTGAAATTCTTTCCAACTCAATTGACGAGGCAAGAGAGGGTTACGGAAAACTAATTGAAATAACGAGATTTCTGGATAATTCAATAGAAGTTTGCGACCACGGCAGAGGTATTCCGCTTGACTTTAATGAAAAGGAACAAAAGTACAATTGGGAGCTTGTTTTCTGTGAGCTGTATGCAGGTGGAAAGTATAATAACAACGATGGAGGAATGTATGAATACAGCTTGGGGCTAAACGGTTTGGGTGCTTGTGCTACTCAATATAGTTCAGAGTATATGGATGTTGAAGTAATGCGTGACAAAACTGTATACTCTCTTCATTTTGAAAAGGGAGAAAATATTGGCGGATTAAAAACAAGTGAAGCTCCTAACAACAAAACAGGAACTATTATAAAATGGAAGCCTGATAAGGATGTTTTTACAGACATAAATATTCCTGTTGAATACTTACAGGATGTGTTGGAAAAACAGGCAATGACAAATGCAGGACTTAAATTTGTGTTGTATGTTGAAACCGAAGATGGTATTCAAATGAATGAATACTATTATCAAGACGGTATCATAGACTACTTAAAAGAAAATGTAGGAGAAAATTCAATGACCTCTATAGAGGTTTGGGATGCAGAGAGAACAGGTAAGGACAGAGAAGATAAGCCTGAATATAAGGTCAAAATGCAGATTGCATTCTGTTTTTCACAAACTGTCAACCTTTTGGAATATTATCATAATTCAAGCTGGCTTGAACATGGAGGCTCGCCTGATAAGGCAGTTAAAAATGCATTTGTATATGCGATTGACCAATACTTAAAGAGTAATGGTAAGTATAATAAAAATGAATCGAAAATAACCTTTAATGATGTTAGCGATTGTCTTGCACTTGTTATCAATTCGTTCTCAACACAGACAAGCTATGAAAACCAGACTAAAAAGGCAATTAATAATAAATTTATTCAGGAAGCTATGACAGATTTTCTTCGCCATCAGCTTGAAGTATATTTAATAGAAAATAAGCAAGATGCAGAAAAGATTTCAAATCAGGTTCTTATTAATAAGCGTTCAAGAGAGAATGCAGAAAAAATAAGAATAGATGTTAAAAAGAAATTAACATCTACGATGGATGTGACAAACAGAGTCGAAAAGTTTGTAGATTGCAGAACTAAGGATAAATCAATAAGAGAAATTTATATTGTTGAGGGTGACTCTGCATTAGGTTCTTGTAAATTGGCAAGAGACCCCTCGTTCCAGGCAATTATGCCGATAAGAGGAAAGATTTTGAATTGCTTAAAGGCTGACTATGCAAAGATTTTTAAAAGTGACATTATTTTAGACCTTGTGAGAGTTTTAGGTTGTGGTATAGAAATAAGCACAAAGCATAACAAGGAATTAGATACATTCAATATTAACAATTTAGGTTGGGATAAGGTCATTATCTGCACTGATGCCGATGTTGACGGTTTCCAGATAAGAACACTTGTTTTAACAATGATTTACAGACTTATGCCAACATTGATAAATGAAGGTAAGGTTTATATTGCAGAATCTCCTCTTTATGAAATCAGTATAACTAAATCGAAGCGTAAGGGAGAAAAGATATTTGCATACTCCGATGGAGAAAAGGAAGAAATTATTTCAAAGCTGAACGCAGAGGGACTTACCAAGGATAATGATGATTTTGACATTAAGAGAAGTAAAGGACTTGGTGAAAATCAGCCTGAAATGATGAGTTTGACAACAATGCACCCTGCTACAAGAAGACTTATTCGTGTCACTCCTGAGAATGTTGAAAAAACTGCACAGGTTTTTGATACATTATTGGGAGATGATATAACAGGAAGAAAAGAGCATATTGCAAGAAACGGAAGCTTGTATATGGAAATGCTCGATTTGAGTTAATATAGAGAGGTAATTTTAATATGGCTAAAAAGAAGAAGGAAGCAGAGGTAATCATATCAGCTCCTATAACTGAACAACCGATTTGCCAAACGCTTGAAACAAACTATATGCCTTATGCAATGAGTGTTATAATATCTCGTGCCATACCTGAAATTGATGGACTAAAACCGGCACATAGAAAACTGTTATATACCATGTATAAAATGGGATTGTTGGGTGGAAAACTCACAAAATCTGCCAATGTAGTCGGACAGACAATGAAATTAAATCCTCACGGCGATGCAGCAATCTATGAAACAATGGTTAGATTGACAAGAGGTAATGAAGCACTTTTGCATCCGTTGGTTGAATCTCAGGGAAACTTTGGTAAGCAGTATTCAAGAGATATGGCATATGCTGCTGCAAGATACACAGAGGTAAGGTTAGAGCCGATTTGTAATGAGTTTTTCTCTGATATTAATAAAAACACAGTTCAATTTGTGGATAACTATGACGGCGAACTAAAAGAGCCTGTTTTGTTACCTGTTGCATTTCCGAATATTTTAGTTAATCCAAATCAGGGAATAGCTGTCGGAATGGCAAGCAATATCTGTTCATTTAACTTAAAAGAGGTATGTGATGCAACTATTGCCATAATGAAGAATAAAGATGCAGATATAATGGACATAATGCCTGCACCTGATTTTTCGATGGGTGCACAACTTCTTTATTCAAGAGAGCAAATGGCAGAGATTTATAAAACAGGAAGGGGAAGCTTTAAATTAAGAGCAGTTTATAATTATGATGCTAAAAATAATTGTATTGATATAACCCAAATTCCATACTCAACTACAAGTGAAGCAATTATCGGAAAAATAATGGAATTAATTAAGGCAAATAAGCTTAAAGAAATTTCAGATGCTCGTGATGAAACAGGTCTTAACGGATTTAAAATAACAATTGATTTAAAAAGAGGTACAGATCCTGATGCGTTAATGTTAAAGCTGTTTAGACTAACTCCTCTTGAAGATAGCTACAGTTGCAATTTCAATGTCTTAATTAAGAACTCACCTCGTGTTTTAGGAGTTAATGAAATCTTAACTGAATGGATAAATTTCAGAATGGATTGCATTAAGAATGGTCTTAAATATGATATTGATAAAAAGAGTGAAAAATTGCACCTTTTAACAGGTCTTAAAAAGATACTATTAGATATTGATAAGGCAATTTCGATTATAAGACATACTGAAAAAGAAGAAGATGTTATTCCTAATATTATGTTAAGCTTTGGGCTTGATAAGGTTCAGGCAGAATATGTTGCAGAGATAAAGCTCAGAAATCTTAATAAGGAATATATCTTAAACAGAACTGCAGAAATTGAAAAACTAATTGAGGAAATTGATAATTTAACAGATATTTTAGGAAGCGATTCAAAGGTCAAAAAATTGATTGAAAAGCAATTAATTGCTATTAAAAATAAATATGGAAAAGACAGATTGACAACTCTTGTAAGTGATGAAGAAATTGAAGTATATGACGAAAATAAATATATCGAGGACTATCCTCTAACAATCTTTACAACTCGTGAGGGTTATATCAAAAAGGTTAGTGCTACATCATTGAGATTTACAACTAATGACCACAAACTAAAGGAAGATGACGAAGTTATTCAGCAAATCGAAACAACCAATATCAGTGAGTTGTTATTCTTCTCTGATAAGAGTACGGTTTATAAGATGAAAACGCACGAATTGAATGATACAAAGGTATCGGCAATCGGAGATTATCTTCCAAGTATTTTAGGACTTGATAGTGGAGAAAAGATTATATATACCGTTGTCACAAAAGATTTTTCAGGAAATATGTTGTTTGGATTTGAGAATGGTAAGATGGCAAAAGTACCTTTATCGGCATATGAGACCAAATCCAACAGAAAAAAGCTCATTTCTGCATATTCGGATAAGGCAAAGGTCTGTGATATTAAATGGCTTGATTGCGACAAACATATCGTGACCATTGCTGATAATAACAAGGCAGTATGTGTTGATACCGAGAAAATACCATTGAAAACAACAAAATCATCTCAGGGTGTTCAGGTTATGAAGTTGACAAAAAAAGGTGCGAAAATGGTTAAGGTTATTTTAGCAGAAGAGAGCAATATAGAGAATTTAAAGAAGTACACAACAAAAAATATTCCTGCAGCAGGAAGCTTTTTAACAAAGGATGAAGTAAGCTCAAAACAAGTATCGTTGTTTGAATAATCGGAGGTTTGTTATG
>JAZNOH010000019.1:0-1600 GCA_045580715.1 Clostridia bacterium | reverse complement strand
CTTAATTTGTTGAATTATAAGGAAATGTGTGATATAATATAACTTGATATCAATTATTTTAAAGGATTGGTGTAAAGTTATGATTTCATACAGACCTTATCGAGTATTAGTGGCAGATAGAAATATTGACACTAAATCACTAATTGAAGAGTTGGGTATATCCCCTAATACTATGGCAAAGTTAAATGCAAAGAAAGATGAGAATGAGGCAGTTTCTCTTAAAACTATTGAGAAGTTGTGTAAACACTTCAATGTTCCTGTGGAGCAAATTGTAGACATTAAATAAGGAGATTATAGAGTTATGGCTGTAAATAATACAAACATTGGGTTTGAAAAACAGATATGGGATGCAGCTTGTGTTCTTTGGGGACACATCCCTGCAACTGAATATAGAAAGGTTATAATAGGGTTAATTTTCCTTAAATACATTTCTACTTCATTTGAGAAAAGATATAATGAACTTGTTGCTGAAGGTGATGGGTTTGAAGATGATAGAGATGCATATATGGAAGATAATATCTTCTTTGTTCCTAAAGAGGCTCGTTGGAGTACAATAGCAGATGCAGCACATACGCCAGAAATAGGTGCTGTTATTGATAATGCTATGAGAGCTATTGAGGATGAGAATCCAAAGTTAAAGAATGTATTACCTAAAAACTATGGAAATCCTGATTTGGATAAGAGGGTTTTAGGTGATGTTGTTGACCTCTTTACTAATAATATGGATATGTCAAAGGTGGATGAAAGCAAGGATTTGCTTGGTAGAACCTTCGAGTACTGCCTTCAAAATTTTGCAAAAAGTGAAGGCGTCAAAGGTGGAGAATTTTATACAAGTTCAAGTATTGTAAAAACAATAGTATCAATATTAAAACCTTTTGATAATTGTAGGGTTTATGACCCTTGTTGTGGTTCAGGTGGTATGTTTGTTCAGAGTGTTAAGTTTTTACAGGCTCACTCTGGAAATAGAAATAAAATATCTGTTTATGGTCAAGAAAGTAATGCAGATACTTGGAAAATGGCTAAAATAAATATGGCTATTCGTGGTATTGATGCTGATTTTGGACCTTATCATGCTGATACTTTTTTTAATGACCTTCACTCTACTCTTAAAGCAGACTTTATTATGGCTAACCCACCATTTAACCTTTCAAATTGGGGAGCAGATAAATTACAAGAAGACGTTAGATGGCAGTATGGTATGCCTCCTGCAAGTAATGCGAACTTTGCTTGGATTCAACATATGATACACCACCTTGCTCCTAATGGGAAAATTGGTTTGGTCTTGGCTAATGGTGCCTTAACTTCTCAATCAGGTGGAGAAGGTGAAATTAGGAAGAATATAATTGAAAGTGATTTGGTTGAGGGAATTATTGCGCTTCCTTCACAGTTATTTTATAGTGTAACCATTCCTGTTACATTGTGGTTTATCAGTAAGAATAAGAAACAAAAAGGAAAAACTCTGTTCATTGACGCAAGTAAAATGGGATTTATGGCTGATAGAACGCATAGAGATTTTACTGATGAGGACATTGAAAAGTTATCTAATACATTTGAAGCATTTCAAAATGGAACACTTGAAGAAGTCAAAGGTTTCTGTGCT
>JAZNOH010000018.1:0-2847 GCA_045580715.1 Clostridia bacterium | reverse complement strand
GAATAAACCTCAGCACCATTTGCCTCAACACTTATTCTCAAATTATGCTCACCATTTGAAACCTTTGACATATCTATTGTTTTCTCATATGGCATTTGTGAGGATGCTCCAATCCAAGACTTGTCAAGATAATAATTAACCTTTAGATTATCCTGTTTGAAAATATGAGGATATACCGAAAGCTCCAATGGATTTCCGTCCGAATAAATTGTGTTTGACAATTCCTTATATGAAATAAGACCATTATTCTCTGCAGATTTTTGAATGAAGATTTCTCCACTTGTTATTCTTTCAAAAAGATTTTTCATCTGGCTATTTGTTTTTAGAGCATAGTCATTTGTTTCACTTTGCATAACAGTATCAAAATATAGCATAAGCTTTATCTGTGGATATACCATAGGAAGATATGTGTACATTTTTTCCAATCGATTAAGCGCCCATAATGTTGCATTCTCATTTGCAGTTCTGATTGTATGAGAAGCTCCACACTCTGAAATCATTATCGGTTTTCTGTCCCCATACATATCAATAATTTTCTTTGCATTTTCAACAGGCGATGCACTGTCACCGGTCCCAAACACAACCTCCATATACTTTGTATCCTCACTTCTGTTTGCATCGCCAAGAAAATACTTATGCATATAAAGTGACATTCCTACCCAATCAACATACTCATCTCCGGGATAGTAGTCCTCAACATTAACATTCCAGCTTGACACCATATTAGGAGAGAAAACCATACAAGCATTAGGAACTCTATTGTGAATAATATCTGCAACAGTTCTAAATGCTTTCTTATATTCTTCAGGATTTGCGCTCACATCCCAAATATCAAATTCTGCACCAAATCTTAAGAAATATTTGATGTTTGGATAGCTTGCAAGCATAGAGGCAACTGTTTCTATGTATTCCTTTCCGTTTATAACCTTTTGAACATCATTACCCTGATTAGGAAGATTGAGTGCAAATTCAACTGCCTGTTTTCTTTCATTTGCAGTTTTTAATTCTGATTTAATCCAATCAAAATTAGTGTCCCCATATTCAAGATAAATAAGTTTTGCAGAGCATTTTGACTGGTCTGTCGAACTATCTGCACTTATACCATATAAAACACCCTTTTCATGTTCATTTCTTGCACCATAATATTTTTGTTTATCGTACATTTTCTGAAACAATCTCACATCGCTTATATAGTGAAGAGATTTCGCTCTGGCAATCTTGGCACTATCATACCAACCGATTGTATTTGCAAGCTCTATTTGTTTTTTATACATTCTCCCACTATTTTCATAATCACCCAATTTTTCATATGCATTTCCAATATTCTGATATCTTGCACAAAGCCAGCTTTGTGTTGTTTCATTAACAGGCTCATTCTCAAGTATATTAACGTCTATTAAACCATATTTAATAATATTTTCATAGTCCTTTGCCTCAAGCGCTGCTGCATACTTATTAAATGACGCCCAGATTTTTGCAGGAGGCTCATATTTTGCATATGTTTGTATATTTACATTCATTGTAAGAGCAACACATACTGCCAAAGATATAATTGTTCTTTTCATTGATTACACATCCTCTCATATACACTATATTTTCTCATAAATCAATCTTTTTGTCAACAACAATCATCTATATTGTCACACAATATTTACAAAAGAATATTATGTAGTAAATTAAATAACAGGAGTGACTATTTATGTGTGGAATTGCCGGTATAATCAATTTCAAGAAAAACTTGTTTACATATGAGGCTTATAACAGACTGTTGGTTCGTGATATGGCACAGAAGCTGTCCCATAGAGGTCCTGATGCGTCAGGAGAATGGGTTGGCGAACACGCGGCTTTTTCTCACGCGAGATTGTCAGTAATTGATATTGAGGGTGGCAAGCAGCCGATGAAAAAAACTATTGAGGGCTATGAATTTGTCATAACCTATAACGGAGAACTCTATAATACCAAAGAATTAAAAAATGAACTTATCAAATGTGGATATGTTTTCACAACTAACTCTGATACTGAAGTACTTTTATACACATACATACATTATGGTGTAGATTGCTGCAAAAAATTAAATGGAATATATTCATTTTGTATCTGGGACTCTATGCGACAGCAAATATACATTTGTCGTGACAGATTTGGTGTTAAACCACTTTTTTATGCTAATCTTGAAAATAATATAATTTTTGCATCAGAAATCAAAGCACTGTTTTGTTATCCTAATTTCAAACCAAGGCTTGATAAAAACGGATTATGCGAAATATTTGCCCTATCCCCTGCAAAAACTCAAGGTGTTGGAGTTTTTAAAGGAGTTGATGAATTGCGTCCTGCTCATTATATGCTTATAAATCGTTCAGGAGTGTTCACAAAACGATATTGGCAGTTTGAAAGCAAGGAACACAAAGACAGCTACGAAGAAACAATCCAGAATGTTCGCCAGTTGGTATGTGATTCAATAAAAAGACAGCTTGTTTCAGATGTTCCAATCGGCACTCTTTTATCAGGAGGACTTGATTCAAGTATTATCTCAGCAGTTGCTGCAACTGAATTAAAAAAGGAAAACAGAAAACTTTCAACCTATTCTTTTGACTACGAGGATAATGACCAGTATTTCAAGGCATCTGCATTTCAACCTGATGCCGATAAGCCTTGGGTAAAACGAATGGTTGAGGAATTTGATACAAATCATACTTTCTTAGTTTGTAAGAATGAAAATCTGATTAATTACCTCTATGATGCAATGTATTATAAGGATCTGCCTGGAATGGCAGATTGTGACTCTTCATTATTATATTTCTGCAGAGAAATTAAAAAAAATCACACTGTTATTTTATCAGGAGAGTG
>JAZNOH010000017.1:0-27576 GCA_045580715.1 Clostridia bacterium | reverse complement strand
CAAATGTATGGTGTTGATTATGAGGAGTTTAAACAGGCTTATAATATTCCTGCCGAAACAACTCCATCAAAGCCAACAACTATTATAGGAAAGATTAAAGCGTTGTTTGGCGTATATGATATTCAGCCTATCGATGAAAATACTCCTTGGGGTATCGTTATGGATGAATTAACACTTGGAAATTATGTTGGTGAAGAAAATCTTGAAACATTTAAGGAATACTATGGTATTACAACAGAGATTACTGCTGAAACCAAATATAAGGAAGTCAGAAAAGAAGTAGAAGAAAAAGAAGCTGAACTTGCAAAAGAAGCAGAAGCTGCCCAAGAGCAGGCAGAATCAGAGAGTGCTTCCGAGACAGATGTTGTAGATGATGAAGCACAAGTAACTGATGATGTAGAGGAAACTGAAGAAACAGCTGAATAATTTAATAAAAAAAGAATATGTCAGAAGGCATATTCTTTTTTTATCCTTTTTAAAATTAAAAAGGAACAAGCATAACTTGTTCCTTTTATGGAGCGGAAGACGAGATTCGAACTCGCGACGTTCACCTTGGCAAGGTGACGCTCTACCACTGAGCCACTCCCGCGTAAATTACTTATTAATTTTAGCATATATTTTATATATTGTCAAGTGCTTAAGACGAAATAAAAGAATTTAATTCGTAAATTGAAATATTAATTGACTTTTATATAAGTTAGTGATATACTGAATTCATTATAATTACAGAGAAAAGGAAATAAAATATATATGCCATTTAATGAAAAGGAAAAGATTTTAAAAAAGGTTGAAAAGCCTACAAGATATACAGGTCAGGAACTAAATATGTGCATAAAAGATCCTAACGATGTAGATGTTAGATTTGGATTTTGTTTTCCTGATGTTTATGAGATTGCGATGTCACATTTAGGATTAAAAATTCTGTATCATGTTTTAAATCTTCGTGAAGATACTTATTGCGAAAGAGTATTTGCACCATGGGTTGATATGGAAGAGGAAATGAGAAGTCGTGATATTGGTCTTTTTGCGTTGGAATCGGGAGATGATGTGAGAAAATTTGATATGCTTGGTTTCACTCTTCAGTATGAATTAAGCTATTCAAATGTTATCAATATGTTATCGCTTGCAAAAGTTTCTTTGCTTTCTAAGGACAGAGGTATTGATGAACCATTTATTTGTGCAGGTGGTCCTTGTGCATATAATGCAGAGCCTATTGCAGATGCAATTGATTTCTTTATGCTTGGAGAGGGTGAAGAAATAATATGCGAGATAATAGATGTTTATAAAGAGTGGAAAAAAGACAAGAATAGGACAAGAAAATCATATCTTGAGGAAATTGCAAAAATTGAGGGAATATATGTTCCGTCTTTTTATGATGTTTTATATAATGACGATGGAACTATCGATAGAATAGTTCCAAATAATCCTAATGCAAAAGAAAAAATACGAAAAAGAATTATGAATAATTTTGACTCTGCGCCAACTCCTGATAAGGTCATTGTTCCATATGGAGACATTGTTCACGACAGAGTTATGCTTGAAATTTTCAGAGGATGTATAAGAGGCTGCAGATTTTGTCAGGCAGGGTATATTTATCGTCCTGTTAGAGAAAGAAAGGTTGAAACTCTTACTTGTCTTGCAAATAGATTACTTGATACAAGTGGTTATGATGAAATTTCTCTTTCTTCATTGAGTTCAAGTGATTACACAGGTCTTAAAGAGCTGACAGATGAGCTTATAGATATAACCGAAAAGAAGAAGATAGGACTATCATTACCATCTTTAAGAATTGATAATTTTTCATTAGAATTGATGAAAAAGGTTCAAAAGGTAAGAAAATCGGGTATAACATTTGCACCTGAAGCAGGAACACAAAGATTAAGAGATGTAATTAATAAAAACATAACTGAGGAAAATATCTTGAATTCAACTGCAATGCTTTTTAAAGGTGGATGGACAAATGTTAAGTTGTATTTTATGATAGGATTACCTACTGAAACTTATGAAGATGTTGAGGGAATAGCAGATTTATCTCAACAGGTGCTTGATAAATATTTTGAAATTCCCAAAGAAGAAAGAGCAAAGAATATCAACATAACTGTAAGTACATCAAGCTTTATTCCAAAGCCGTTCACAGCATTCCAGTGGTGCAAGCAAGACACAAGAGAGGAGATTGTTGAAAAACAAAATCACTTAAAGTCATCAATCAAGTCAAAAAGAATAAGATATAGTTGGCACGATAACAGGACAAGCTATCTTGAGGGTGTCTTTGCAAGAGGCGACAGAAGATTGATTGATGTAATTATAAAGGCAGTTAGTAATGGTTGCCGTTTTGATGGATGGAATGACCATTTCAAATTCGATAAATGGATGCAAAGCTTTGAAGAATGTGGAGTAAACCCAGACTTTTATTTAAGAGAAAGAAATATTGATGAGGTTCTCCCTTGGGACCACATTGATGTTGGGGTAACAAAAAAATTCTTTATCAATGAATACGAAAAAGCTAAGAAAGCCCAAACAACTCCAAACTGTCGGGAAAAATGTGCCGGCTGTGGTGCAAATTCTTTTGGGACAGGTGCGTGTTATGAGTAATTATATAATTAAATATTCAAGAGGTGAAGAGGTTAAATATATATCTCATCTCGATTTTATAAAATTTATCCAGAGGGCGGTAAGAAGAGCTAATCTTCCTATGCTCTATTCTCAAGGCTTTAATCCACACCCTCAAATGGCAGTAGCTCTGCCGTTATCTGTTGGGGTAACATCAGATTGCGAACTTATGAGAATTGGATTTGAAGAGGATTATAGCGAAAATGAGGTCAAAAATGCGCTTAATTCCGTTCTTCCTGATGGATTTAGGATAACTGGTGTAAAAAATTGTAAAGACGCTAAAATTGACTTTTCTGCTATCAATAGAGCGGATTATGTTTGTAAGTGCGAAATTGAGGGCAATATAATATTTGACATTGAAGAGTTTTTATCAAGTGATAAAATTCTTGTTATGAAAAAAAGTAAGAGCGGAATTAAGGAGGCAGATATAAAGCCTCACATTCACTCAATTAAACAACTTGAGATTGAAGATGACATTGTGACATTTTCAATGCGTCTTGATGCAGGAAATGAATACAATTTAAAGCCTGATACTGTAATTGATGCGATGAAAAACTTTGATGAGAATTTTAAAGTAAACTTTTACAGTGTACATAGATGCACTCTTTTAGTTGATGATAAGGAGTTTATGAGATAAAATGAATATTATTATCGTTGGTTATGGAAAAGTAGGTCAAAAAATCACAGAAAGATTAAGTGAAGAAAAAGAACATAATATTACGGTTATAGATGTTAGAGATAGACTCATTGATGATCCTGTGGGACAATATGATGTAATGGGTGTTGTTGGCAGTGGTACTAATGTTGATATTCTTCGTGAAGCAGGTATTGAAGAGGCAGATTTATTGATTGCTGTAACAGGGTCTGATGAAATCAATCTTTTAACTTGTCTGCTTGCAAAAAAAGCAGGTAATTGTCAGACCATTGCAAGAGTCAGAAAACCTGGATATTTTAAGGAAATCCAACTTTTAAAAGAAGATTTGGGGCTTGAAATGATAATTAATCCTGAACTTGCAGCTGCAACAGAAATAGCAAGACTTTTGCGTTTTCCTACAGCCATTCATATTGACACATTTGCAAAGGGAAGAGTAGAAATTCTAAAATTCAGAGTTGGCGAAGAGTCAGAATTAAACAAATTGAAGCTTTTTCAAATAAGCAGTAAGCTTAATTGTGATGTTTTGGTCTGCGGAGTTGAAAGAGGGGATGAGGCGTTTATTCCAGGGGGAGATTTTGAACTTTTATCAGGTGACCTTGTAAGCATTGTTTCATCTCCTGAAAACGCATCTGCTTTCTTTAAGAAAATAGGAATTAAAACAAACAGGGTTAAGGACACGATGATTGTCGGTGGTGGTCCGACCGGATATTATCTGGCACTTCAATTAATCAAATCAGGGATTAAGGTTAAGTTGATTGAGCAAAATAATGACAGATGTATGGAATTATGTGATTTGTTGCCAAAGGCTGAGATTATTAATGGTGACGGAACAAATAACGATTTATTGCTTGAAACAGGCCTTGAACATTCTGAATCATTTGTTGCACTGACCAATATTGATGAAGAAAATGTTCTCTTATCATTATTCGCCAGAAAGAAAATGAAGGGTAAAATTGTCACAAAAATCAATAGAATTGCATATGATGAGGTTATTTCAGAACTAAACCTTGACTCAACTATATATCCCAAAAATATAACTGCTGAATACATTGTAAGATTTGTTCGTGCTAAAAAGAATTCTATCGGAAGCAATATTGAAACAATGCATTACATTCTTGATGGTAAAGCAGAGGCATTGGAGTTCAGAATTGCAGAAAACTCTCCTGTTGCAAATATCTCGATAGAAAATTTATCACTCAAAAAAGATATAATAATTGCAAGCATTCATAGAAATGGAACTGTTATCACACCAAGAGGTAAGGATATAATCAAGGCAGGAGACTCAGTTATTGTTATCACTACATCAAAGGGATTTAAGGATATTAGTGATATTTTAAGATAAAAGGTTAGGTATTAATATGAATTTTAGGGTTATATTAAACACTCTTGGCTGGGTGTTAAATTGCGAGGGTGTATGTATGATTTTGCCATTGATATGCGCAATTGCATATGGAGAATCAGATATATATACATTTTTGATTTGTATGTCAATCTGCTTTTTCTTTGGTTTTTTACTTTTATGTATTAAACCAAAGAATAGAAATATGTATGCTCGTGAGGGGTTTATTATTGCAGCACTAAGCTGGATATTGATAACTATATTTGGGGCACTCCCTTATCTGATATCCGGAAGTATTCCATCATTTATTGATGCAATATTTGAAACTGCATCAGGGTTTACAACAACAGGTGCTTCAATTTTGTCAGATGTTGAGGCTTTGCCCAAATCAGTTCTGATGTGGCGAAGTTTTACACATTGGATAGGTGGAATGGGAGTTTTGGTTTTTCTGATTGCTTTTTTACCTCTGTCAGGAGGAAGCAATGTGTATATGATTAAGGCAGAAAGCCCTGGCCCATCTGTTTCAAAGTTGGTTCCAAAGGTCAGAACGACTGCAAAGATTTTATATAGCATATATTTAGGTATGACAATTATTCAAATTGTTATCCTGTTATTAAGTGGAATGGAGTTGTTCGACACATTAACACTTACTTTCGGAACAGCAGGAACAGGTGGATTTGCAGTTAGAAATTCCGGTTTAGCTAATTATACATCTTTTCAACAAATTGTTATAACTGTATTTATGATTTTATTTGGTGTTGATTTCACTTTTTATTATCTCATACTGAGAAAAGATATAAAATCAGCATTGAAAATGGAAGAGGTAAGGACTTATTTTGGAATAAATATTTTAGCAATTATCCTTATTTCCATAAACTGCTTTAACTTATATCCTACTCTATTTGAAAATATTAAGCATACTGCTTTTCAGGTCGGTGCACTTATTACAACAACAGGATACTCAACGGTTGATTTTGATTTATGGCCGGAGTTTTCAAAGGTAATTGTGATTTTGCTTATGTTTAGTGGTGCATGCGCAGGAAGTACAGGCGGTGGAATTAAGGTTTCAAGAATTTCTATTTTTATAAAAAGTATATTCAAAGAGATTAAGATAGCAGCTCGTCCCAGAACTACCCACAAGGTGAAATTTAACGGAAAAGCTGTTAAACATGAGGTTATAAGGGTAGTTAATGTTTATATGGCAGCATATATCTTGATATTCTTTTTATCGGTTTTAATTATCTCAATTGATAATTACGACTTTACAACTAATTTTACATCTGTTCTGGCAACTATGAATAATATTGGACCGGGACTCTCAGAGGTTGGACCGGTAAAGAATTTTTCCATCTATTCGTCGTTATCTAAAATTGTGTTAACTCTTAATATGTTGATTGGAAGATTGGAAATATTCCCATTTTTGATTCTTGTTTCACCTCAAGCTTGGAAAAAATAGAAAAACCGCTGTTTTCAGCGGTTTTTATTTTTATACTCTGTATAACAAATCTTCATATGTTGGGAATGGCCAGAAATCCTTGGAAACAAGAGTTTCCAGCTTATCTGCAATCTGCCTTAATTCACTCATTTTTGGAATTATAATATCCTGATAATATCTTGCTGTTTCAAGAATTTCACAATCAGATTTGATGTTATCCCTTAAACAATCTAACTCATCAATTTTCTTTATAAGTTCTTCAGTTAATTCTGACATTTTAGAAACTGAGGCTTTTTCGTTTGGAATTGAAATGCCTATTGATTCTTTAGCTATAATTCCGTTTGCAAGAGTGTTTATATACTTAATACAAGCAGGTAAAATTTCTTGCTTTGCCATTTCAAGCATTGTTAGCATTTCTATATTTATTTTTTTGATATATTCTTCCAATAAAATTTCATATCTTGATTCTATTTCTATTTTTGAAAGAACATTCATGGAAGAATATGCGTCTATATTTTCTTCATATAAAAGTGCAGGAATAGCATCAATAGTTGATTTTAAATTTGGCAAACCTCTTCTTTCTGCTTCCTTAACCCAGTCATCCGAATATCCATTTCCGTTGAATATTACTCTGTCATGCTTGTTGAATATATCGACAATTATATCAAGGACTTCTTCGCCATTATCTAATCTGTCAGCTATTTTTGAAAGAGTTGCGGCAAAAGCAGTGTTTAATGCAGAATTAATACCTGCGATAGATTGAGATGATCCAGGCATTCTGAACTCAAACCTGTTGCCTGTAAATGCAAGAGGTGAAGTTCTGTTTCTGTCGGTTGAATCCTTTTTAATAAGGGGAAGTGCATCAACGCCTGCAGATAATTTGCTTCTGGCATCGTCAACTGATGTTTTTCCAGCTTTAACTGCTTCAACAACATCTTCAAGTTGCTTTCCTAAGAATATAGAAATGATAGCAGGCGGAGCTTCATTTGCGCCTAATCTGTGGTCATTTCCTGCAGTTGCAACTGAGACTCTTAAAAGAGTTGCATAATCATCAACTGCTTTTATAACTGCTGCCAAAAACAAGAGAAATTGCTTGTTTTCAATTGGTTTTTTTCCCGGCTTAAATAGATTTTCTCCAGTATTTGTTCCGATAGACCAGTTATTATGCTTACCAGAACCATTAACACCTGCATATGGTTTTTCATGTAATAAACAAACTAAACCGTGTTTTTTAGCAACTTTTTTCATAACCTCCATTGTTAACTGGTTATGGTCGCAGGCAATATTTGTTGTTGAGAAGATAGGAGCAAGCTCGTGTTGAGCAGGTGCAGCTTCATTGTGCTTTGTTTTAGCAAGAACACCTAATTTCCATAATTCCTCATCAAGATCCCTCATATAATCTGCAATTCTTTCTTTTATTTGACCAAAATAGTGGTCATCCATTTCCTGTCCCTTTGCAGGAGGAGCACCAAACAAAGTTCTTCCTGTTAACATTAGGTCTTTTCTTTGGTTATATAGTTTTTCATCAACAATAAAATATTCTTGTTCAGGACCAACATATGATATTACATGAGTTGCATCTGAATTAAAGTGCTTTAAAACTCTTAATGTTTGTTTATTTATTGCTTCCATAGAACGGAGAAGAGGAGTCTTTTTATCAAGAGCCTCTCCGGTATATGAATAAAAAGCTGTTGGAATACATAGCGAATTATTTTTTACAAAAGCATATGATGTTGGGTCCCAGGCAGTATAACCACGAGCCTCAAAGGTCGAACGCAAACCACCTGATGGGAAACTTGATGCATCAGGCTCGCCTCTTATAAGTTCTTTTCCTGAAAATTCTAAAATAATATTTCCGTCATCGGTAGGTGTTATAAAGGAATCGTGTTTTTCAGCAGTTACTCCTGTCATAGGTTGAAACCAATGAGTATAGTGAGTTGCACCTTTTTCAATTGCCCAATCCTTCATTGCTGTTGCCAAAATATCAGCAACGCCTGAGTCAAGTGCAGTGCCATCCTTTATTGTTGTTTCAACAGACAAAAATATTTCTTTTGGCAGGCGTTCTTTCATAACAGAAAGACTAAAGACATTCTCGCCAAAATAATCTGTAATTGCCACTCTAAATACCCCCTCAACATTTTATGAATAAAGCGACGCTATTGTACACTTATTTTCGTAAGTGATACAATAAAACGCCACTATCTTATCAGTTATTATGTACTAAATATTATAACATTTTCTGTTCTTTGTCAACAAGAAAGAAGAATTATTTATCTATTTTTGGTAAATCATCCAAATATCCTGTTAAAAGTTCAGAAACTGTGTTTGGATTTGCACTTTTTCCGGTAATTCTGAATATCTGGCCTATAAGATATTTAAATGCTTTCTCATTTCCTTCCAGATATTCTTTTACCGCTTTTTCATTTGCTTCGACGATTTCTGCAATTGCATTTTTAATAATATCTCGGTTGTCATTCATAAGCAGGTTATTTTTCTTTGCAATATCTAACGGAGAAAGTTTAGTTTCAAACATCAGCTCAACTATTTTAGATAATGCTTGCTTTGTAATTTTGTTTTCATCATAAATCTTAGCAAGCTGTGCTATATGTTCTGGTGGAATGTTGATTTCTTCAAAGTCTAATTGCAATTTATTAAGATTTCTGTTTATTTCTATTAATATAATATTCTTAATGGTTTTATATGATTTATATATATTAACAACCTTATCAAAATAGTCTGAAATTATTTTATTTTCAATGAGCATATTTGAATCTGTATCAGACAAATTATAATTTTTGGTGTATTTCATAAATCGTTCGAAAGGCATTTGTGGTATTTGGCTTTGAATTTCTTTAATCTCATCATCTGAAATATATAAATCAGGTAGGTCGAGCTCAGGGGAATACCGATAATCAGCTATACTTTCTTTTTTTCTCATAGAATATGTTTTTTTTGTTTTGTCGTCATAGTTTCTCGTTTCTGATAAAACTGCTTCACCATTTAAAATTAAATCCGTCTGGCGTTTTGTTTCATATTCAATAGCCTGTTTTATCGATTTAATAGAATTCAAGTTTTTTATTTCTGTTCTTGTGCCGAAAATTGTTGAATTCTCTGCCATAACAGATATATTGACATCAACTCTTAGAGAACCTTGCTCAAGTTTTGAATCACATACATCAGCGTATTTGAGTCTTAATGAAACCTCGCGAACAAAATTTGCAACATCATCTGCAGAGCGAAAATCAGGAGCAGTTACAATTTCTATAAGCGGAACTCCGCATCTGTTGTGGTCAATGAGCATTGTATTATTATGGTTGGTTATTTTACCTGCATCTTCTTCCAAATGTATTCTTTCAATATGTATTTTTTTGTTATTCAAATCAACAATACCATTTTCACAGATAGGATGGTAAAATTGAGTTAATTGATATCCTTTAGGTAAGTCTTTAGAGATATAGTTTTTTCTGTCAAAAGAAGAATTATTATTAATTTTGCAACCAAGCACCAATCCTGCTTTAACAGCAAGCTCAACAGCTTGCAGATTAATTGATGGGAGAGCCCCGGGCGTTCCTAAACAGATAGGGCAGACAAGTGTGTTTGGTTTTTCACCAAATTTATTCAAACAAGAACAAAAAATTTTTGTGTTTGTTAAAAGTTGTGCATGAATTTCAAGTCCTATCACAGGAATGTATCTCATAAAACAGACTCCTTCCGATTATTTTATTTCCCAGGAAATTTATTATAAGTTTTAGTATAACATAATGAATTTTTAGTGTCAATAAAAGTTTGCATAAAAAATCTCCCAATCATATTTGAAAGGATTATTATCTGTATGCAATTTTTTATTGTCTTATGGTAATAATAATTTTCTTTATGTATTGACTTTTTTAACAAAAGGTGTATAATATATTATAGTAAATAGTGCAATCGGTTGCACAATAAATTTAAATGGGGTGTAGTAATGGACAAATACTTACGATTGTCAGAAAAATTAAAGAACAGAGAAAAGGTAATCGGAACAACAATGATTATTTTTAAAAATCCGATTATTTTGGAGCAGATGAATCAGGATGATCTTGATTTCGTTTTATTTGATGCAGAGCATGGTGTGTTTGATACACAAAATGCAGTTGAATTGTTGCAAGTATGCAGACTTATGGGGTTGCCTGCATTTATGCGAGTTCAGGACAGTGAATATCACTTAATTGCAAAGGCAATTGATATGGGTGCTGATGGTGTTATGATTCCAAGAACTGAAAGCCTTGAGCAATTGCAAAAAGCAGTTGATGCTTTGCTATTTTATCCTGAAGGAAAAAAAGGTTGTGGTGGACACGGTCAGTTTAGACCAGGTGAAGCATTTGATGATTTTAAAAAGACTCGTTTCTTAATGCCACAGATTGAATCACCTAAGGGAATTGAAATGCTTCCTAAAATGCTTGAAGAGTATGGAGAGTACATAAGTGCTATTATTGTTGGTCCTTACGATCTATCTGTAATGGTAGGAACTCCTAAAGATATAAAAAGTGATATAATGATAGAATCAATACAAAAGATATTTGATATATCCAATTCATATGGCAAATCTTGTGGAATTTTCTGTGATAACGAGGTTTTGGCACAGAAATATCGTGATATGGGATGTAATGTTCTTTGGACAGGCAGTGATAAAGATTTCTTTATGCGTGGATATAACGAAGAGATGTCAGTATTAAAGGAAATTAAGTGAGGGAATAGAATATGAAGATAGTTATTCTCGACCACCCAAGAGAAAATGAGGGTGAAATTAACTGGTGTAATTTTTATAATTATGGAGAAGTGGTAAAATATCCTCGTACGCTTGAAAAGGATGTAGTGGAGCGTATCGGAGATGCTGATGTTGTTTTTTTAAACAAAACAGTTGTCACCAAAGAAGCTTTAGAGCAGTGTCCTAACTTGAAGTTTATCTCAGTTATAGCAACTGGATATAATACTGTCGATGTTAATGCTGCCAGAGATTTAGGAATACCTGTTTCAAATGTACCATCATATGGTACAGAAGCAATAGGTCAGCATGCGATAGCTCTTCTTCTTGAACTTACAAATCATGTAGGTTACCATGACCAAGAGGTTAGAAAAGGCAGAAAAAATGATGCTAATGATTGGTGTTTCTGGGACTATTCACCTATTGAGCTGGAGAATAAGACAATAGGTATTCTTGGTCTTGGAAGAATTGGTCAGATCACATCAAAGGTTGCACAAGCATTTGGTATGAAAGTTTTAGCATACGATTCTTATAAAAATGAGGCACTTGAAAATGAAAACTGTCATTATGTTGACTTAGATACTTTGCTTTCTAACTCAGATGTGATTGCACTTCATTGCCCTCTTTTCCCTGAAACAGAAAACATAATTAATAAGGATACAATAGCAAAAATGAAGGACGGAGTTATAATTATAAATAACAGTCGCGGTGCGTTGATTGTGGAAGAAGATTTAGCAGAAGCTCTAAATAGTGGCAAGGTATATGCAGCAGGTCTTGATGCAGTACGAAATGAACCAATTGCGATGGATAATCCATTGTTATCAGCAAAGAACTGTTACATAACCCCACATATCAGTTGGGCAGCAGTTGAATGCAGACAAAGACTTATCGATTATTCGTTGGATAATCTTAAGGCATACCTTGATGGAAATCCAACAAATATTGTAAACGGAGGAAATTAATTATGAGAGTAGAAATTAATGATATTAGAGCGAGATCTATAGCAGTATTTGAAAAAGTTGGTGTAAGCCCTGAAGATGCCCAGATAATAACCGAAGTTCTTTTAGAAACAGAGTTAAGGGGCGTTTTCACACACGGATTTATCAGATTGGAAAGATACATAAATTGTATTAAAAGTGGTGGAATAAAGACTGGTGGAGACTATGATGTAGTATATGATAGCCCATCATGGGCATCAATTGATGGTAAGGACAATCTTGGTATTGTAATTTCCTACAAAGCAATGAAGCTTGCAATGGAAAAAGCAAAGCAGAATGGTGTCGGTATCGTCAATGTAAGAGGAAGTCACCATTTTGGGGCAGCAGGATATTATACATCTATGTGTGCTGACAATGATATGGTTGGTATGTCTATGAGTAATGGTGATATTTTGATTGCTGCAACTGGCAGTGGTGAAAAAACAATTGGAAATAATCCATTTTCATACGCATTTCCTGCAGATAAATATGGTAAAGTTGTATATGATATTGCAATGAGCCATACATCTGACAGAAAAGTGGTACAAATGGATAAGGAAGGAAAAAAACTACCAGACGGATGGATTATTGACAAGGACGGAAATCCTACAACAGATCCAGGTGAGTATGAAAAAGGTGGTACATTGCTTCCGTTTGGTGGATATAAGGGATATGGTCTTGCTATGATGGTAGAAACATTAGCTGCTACTCTCTCTGGTGCAGCAATGACAAAAAATGTTCATGCATGGAACACAGACGAAAACTGTGGCGGAAATGTAGGTCATTTCTTTATGGCATTGGATATATCAAAACTTGGTAATCCGGATGACTACAAAAAGAGAGTTGATGATATGATTGATGAAATCAAGAACTCTAAAAAAGCAAGTGGTTTTGACAAGATATACTATCCTGGAGAAATTGAAATGGAAAAAATGGCAAAATGTCAGGAATCAGGCTTTGTTGAAATTATGGACGAAACAATGGAATCTGTTGAAAGAACAGAAAAGATGTTGGGTTTAAGATAAGAATATAGGAGATATAAAATGAAATATGCGAAAATAAATGGTTTAGAAAAAGATATCTCAAAGCTTGTATTTGGAACAGCAGTTGGAAAACTATTTGCAGCAGTTGCCCCGGAGGCAGGAGAAAAAGAGGTGAATGAGGCATATGCACTTCTTGATGAGATGTATGAATGTGGAATCAATACCTTTGACTGTGCAGCACACTATGGAGAAGAAATTTTGGGGAAATGGATGCAGGAAAGAGGAATTCGTGAAAAATGTGCAGTTATAACAAAATGCGCACATCCTAACAAGTGGAGACACAAGGTGACTGGTTTTGATATCTTGGCTGATGCTCACGATTCTTTGAAAAAACTACAAACAGACTGTATTGATATTTATATGCTTCATAGAGATAATAAGGAAACACCAGTTGGGGAAATTGTAGATGCAATGAACCGACTTTATCAGGAAGGTAAAATCAAAGTATTCGGTGGTTCAAACTGGACTCATGAGCGTATTGAGGCTGCAAATGAGTATGCTGAAAAACATCATTTGGAGAAGTTTTTGGTTTCCAGCCCGAATTTTGGGTTAGCAGAGCAGGTTGCAGATCCTTGGCTTTGTGATGCAAAGTTTGGTGATGGATGTGTAACTATTTCGGGTCCTGAAAATAAGGCTGCAAGAGAGTGGTATAAGAACAATAATATGCCAGTTTTTGCATATTCAAGTCTTGCAAGAGGTCTGTTTTCAGGAGCATTTTCAAGTAAAAATCCAGAGGATGCTAAAAAGGTTATGGATGAACCTGGTATAATAGGCTACTATTGCGAAAGAAATATAGAGCGTCTTAGTCGATGTGAGCAGATGGCTGAAAAGAAAAATCTCACTGTAGCACAGGTGGCAATGGCTTGGATTTACAATCAGGATTTTGAAGTGTTTGCTTTGTCGAGTCCTGCAAACAATGATCAGGCCGAGCAAAATATTGCTGCAATGAATACTGTTTTAACTAAAGAGGAAGTAAAATGGCTTAATCTTGAGTAATTATTTGTAGCCTGGTGCTTTCGTTGACAATGACAGGGGAGTATGCTATACTTAGTGCAATTAATTGTATGAGGAGTGGCAAATATGGGCGATGTAACAATATATACTATTGCAGAGGAATTAAATATGACTCCATCGATGGTGAGTCGAGCATTTAATCCCAACGGAAAAATAAACAGTGAAAAAAGAAAGCTTGTGCTTGAAACAGCGGAGAAATATAATTTTTCTCCAAACAAATTTGCATCCAGACTTTCTATGGGTACGATACGGATTGGAATTCTCATAAACAGTAGATTTAAAGTTAATACAGATAAAATGCTTATGGGTATAAATTCTGTTTATGATGTGTTAAAGGATTATAAACTTAAATACGATATTTCTGTTCTTAATCCAAATGAAAATAAATTAAGCGATTATGAAAAAATATTGCGTAAATATGCAAATTACGATGCAGTTATTCTAACCGGATTAAGTTCTGACAAATATACAAATGCAATTAATGCATTATATAAAAAGAACAGTAATGTGGTTCAGGTTCAGGCGATAAATGAAGATACTCAATATCTTTTTGCGTCAAAACACAATGAAAAAACGGCATCAGAAATTGCAGCTGAATTTTTATATAGCTGCCTTAAAAAAAGCGAGCGTAAAAACATTGTTCTATTTACAGGCGATAAAGACAGTTTGCTTCATTCAGGAGCAGAGAGAGCCTTTAAAAATGCATGCAATAAATTTGGGTTAAATCTACTTGAAAGCGTTGATATGAAGGACGACAATAGCACTCTTGGATCACTTGTTCCAGAAGTTTTTCAAAAATACGAAAATATGATAGATGGTATTTACATAACAAGTGGTGTATCATCAGCACTTTGTGAATACATTGAGAAAAACAAGACAGATGTTATTCTTGTTGGATTTGACACACATAAGGATATCAAATATTATATGCAAAAGAACATCATATCTGCGACAATCGACCAGGATGTTGTTAACCAGATGCGTTCTGCATTTGAGTTATTGGTAAAATATATTATTAACAAAGAGGCTTGTCCAAAAATAATATATACTGATGTTCAACTTGTGCTTAAAAGTAATATGCATCAGTTCGAATGATTTTTTGTGCCCTTTATTTTAAGATAACAATAAGAAAGAGGGAGTGTGTATGAGTAATTATATAATACCTTGGGAAGGAGTGTTTGAACCGGTTAACATATTCGGAAACTTGTACTTTGTTGGAACGGAGCCAGCCTCCGTACATATCATAGATACAGGTGATGGTCTGATAATGCTGGATACCGGTTATCAACATTCCTTATACATTGTGATAGATAATATCTATAAACTTGGTTTTAATCCTCATGATATTAAGTATATTTTGTTAACACACGGTCATATAGACCATATGGGAGGTGCCAGAGCATTAAAAGAACTTACAGGAGCTAAAATTGCACTTGGTAAAGAAGATAAAGATTATGCTAATGGCAAACTTGACCTATCTTATGCTAAAGAACTTGATATGGAGTTTAATGAAACATTTGAACCAGATATTCTTTTGTCAGATGGTGATGAAATCAGTTTAGGAAAAACCAAAGTACGCGCTGTTGCCACACCTGGACATACTCCGGGAGCAATGAGTTATGTATTTAATGTTTCTGATGGCAATGAAAGCTATGTTGCAGGTCTTCATGGTGGAATGGGAATAAATACGCTTTGCAAGGAATTTCTTGATAAATATAATCTTCCATACACATTGCGAGATGATTTTGTTAATGCAATGATGCGTCTAAACAATGAGAAAATTGACATTTTCTTAGGAAATCATATGCAACATAATAAAACAAAAGAAAAAGCTGAAAAGGTAAAAGCGGGTGAAAAATACGCATTCGTAAATCCTGATGAATGGAATCCATATAATTTGTGGTGTATCCAGAATCTCGAGAAAATGATTGATAAGGAGAATCAACATGAAAAAGCTTAAGGCAATAACCTTTAGTTATGATGATGGTGTTGAGCAGGATAAAAGACTTATCAAGATATTGGACAGATACTCTATCAAGTCCACATTTAACTTAAATTCAGGATTATTTAATGTATATAGAAGCCATGATGCAACATTATTAGGTAAAAGTGTCACATTTCATAACTATAGAATTCCCATTGATGAAATCAAACAGGTTTATGAAAATCACGAGGTAGCTGCTCATTCTGTAAGTCATCCGAATTTGACACAGATTACAGATGATGAGGTTGTATATCAAATGAAAGAAGATGCTATAAATCTTGAAAAGTTGACAGGAAATAAAATGAATGGTTTTGCATATCCTGGAGGGCGTCCTGAGTACTATGACGAAAGAGTAAAACGCTTGATAAAAGACAACACAGAGCTCTATTATGGAAGAACAGTTAAATCCAACTATTCGTTTGATTTACAAGAAGATTTAATGATATTCCAACCGACTGTATCACATATAGATATTGAAATGAGGGAAAAACTTGCACGAGAGTTCCTCGCTCTTGAAACGGATAAACCTCAGATATTCTATATGTGGGGACATAGCTATGAACTGGATGTTGACGAAAAAGTTTGGACAGAGTTTGAACGGTTTTGTGAACTGATTGCAGAAAAAGATGATATATACTATGGCACTAACGACCAGGTGTTTGAGTATTTTGGACTTAAATAAGAGAATGGGGGAGAAAAATGAAACCTAATTTTAGTTTTAAATATGATGGAAAAGACTTTGATTTTGATGAAATATCAAAACTTAAAACAGCTGATGGTACAGCATATAACCTTGGCAATGATGTTGAGGTCAGCATTAAGGTTAATGAGTACAAAAAATATGATGCAATAGAGTGGGTATTGCATTTCGAAAATAAGTCAGAATCTGATAGTGGAATGTTTTCTGATATTATGGATTGTAATACATTATTACCATTAAAAATTCCTGCAAGCCCAAGAGCAGGTTATATGCCAAAGGAAGGCAATGTATGTGTTATAGCTATGAATGGTATGGTGGATGGAGCTTATTATTGGGAAAATGATAAAGTAAGTGCTACAGAATACGAATTTCATTATGAATATCTTGACTTAGCTCCAAAGAAAACAAAATCTTTTGCTAACACAGGAGGTCGTTCAAGTGAAGGAATGATGCCATTTTTTGATGTCACTGCTTTAAATAGTGGTTACATAGCAGCTATTGGATGGACAGGAGACTGGAAGGCAGAATTTTTAGGACAAGACGATGGAGTTATAATGAAGACAGGTCTTAAAGAAACAAATTTTTATTTAAAGCCTGGTGAAAAAATCAGAACATCTTCAATTCTTATTATGAAGTATGAAAGTGATGAAGATAAACACAATAAATTCAGAAAACTTATAAAAAATCATTTTTCTCACAAAGCTTGCACACCTGCAGAACGCGAAAATATTATGGCATGCGAACTTTGGGGTGGACTCCCAAGTGAAGAAATGAAAAATAGAATAAATAAATTCAAAAAATACGACATAAAATTTGAAGAAATATGGATTGATGCAGGTTGGTACGGAAACTGTACAAACTGTGATGATTCTTACAGTGGTGATTGGTGGGAGCATACAGGAGAATGGGAGGTTAACACGAGAGTTCATCCTGGGGAACTTAATGATGTAGCCAAGTGCGTCAAGGACGCTGGAATGAATCTTATGCTATGGCTTGAACCGGAAAGAGCTATAAACGGCACAAAAATTATTAATGAACATCCAGAATGGTTCTTAAGTATACCCGGAACAATAGGAAATATTCTTAATTACGGAAATGAAGAAGCATATAACTATATCCGTGAGCTTTTGTCTTATTACATAAAGAAACTTGATTTATCATGTTATCGACAGGATTTCAACAAAAATATTACAGAATGTATGCAACAAGCCGATGAGGAAAACAGACGCGGTATTACCGAAATAAAACATATAATGGGTATGTATAGACTATGGGATTATTTATTAAATGAATTCCCTGGATTGTTAATTGATAACTGTGCATCCGGTGGCAGAAGAATAGATATTGAAACCTTAAAAAGGTCAGTACCATTTTTCAGAAGTGATTATCAGTGTAATTTTAATGAAAATCCTGAAGTTTTGCAGACACACAATGCAAATATTTCGTGTTATTTACCTATTAACGGTTGTACAACTAAAACGAAATCCGACGATTATGCAATAAGAAGCTCATATTCATCAAGCTGGGGCGGAGCATTTTATAATGCTATATTCCAAAGTATGGACGAAGATGATTTTCTGTGGGCAAAGAAAATGACAGATGAATACAAAAGTCTTCGTAAATATTTCTCTATGGATTTTTATAATCATGGTTCTTCGGTTTTTGATGATACATCCTGGGCAATATGGCAGTATCATGATGAGGATACCCAAACTGGTATTGTAATGGCATTTCGTAGAGTTAATTCTCCATTTGACAATGTAGAGATAAACCTGAAAGGATTTGTAGAAGGTGCATCATACGCATTTACAAACCTTGATGATAAGACTTCCCAAAATATTACAGGAACTCTTAAAATTACATTGCCAGAAAAGAGAAGCTGCACAATATTTGAATATAAGATGAATTAAATATGGAGCGATTGATATGTCAATAAACAAAATCAAATTTGGAGAGTGCGATGCAGGTACTGTTTACGCATACACACTCACAAATAAAAATGGATTAACTGCTGAAATATTAAATTATGGTGGCATAATTCGTAAGCTTATTTATAAGAATATCGATGTTGTGCTCGGTCGTGACACAATGGAAGAATACATAAACAATAACGGATACTTTTCAGCTTTAATCGGAAGAAATTCAAATCGTATAGAAAATGCAGAGTTTGAGCTTAACGGAAGGACCTATAAGCTTTTTGCAAACAATGGCAAAAACAATATTCACGGTGGTAAAGTAGGGTTTGACAAAAAAATATGGGATGTTGAGATGATTGATGATGTTGAACCTTCGATTGTATTGACTACAATAAGCCCTGATGGTGAAGAAGGATTCCCCGGTACTCTCAATATAAGCGTCACATATACACTTACAAATGATAATGGTCTTAGAATTCATTATGTTGGAGAATGTGATGCTGATACAGTGCTTAATATGACAAATCATGCATATTTCAACTTAAATGGACATTCAAGTGGTTGTGTCGATAATCATACACTATGGCTGGATAGCGATTTCTTTACACCAAATTCGGATGAATCTATTCCTACTGGTGAAGTGCTTAGTGTTAAAAATACTCCATTTGATTTCTCGGTTGAAAAGTCTGTTGGTGAAGGCTTTAAATCTTCTCATGAACAGATAAAAAAAACCGGTGGATATGATCATAATTTTGCACTTAATGGACGGGGATACAGAAAAGTTGGCATATGTAAAGGTGACAAAACCGGTATTGTTATGGAAATATATACAGACCAAAGTGCTATGCAGATTTATTCAGGAAATGGAATTGAGGAAGGTCGTATATGCAAGGACGGAAATGTTTATGGTAAACATCATGGAGTTTGTTTTGAAACACAGGCATTTCCTAACAGTCTCAAGTTTTCTCATTTTCCAAATGGTATTTTGAAAAAGGGAGAAAAATACGATACAGTAACAACATACAGATTTATATAATTAATCTTTCGCTTTATTTATTATCGCTTTAAAATATAAATCTTTATGAATATAAAAAAATTAAATTTGAAAGGATTGATATTATGAAGTTTGCATTATATTTTGGAAATCGTGGCTTTATGCCTGCAGAACTAATTGAGGGCGCAAGAGAAGATATGGTAAAGGCAGTTACAGATGCCGGATATGAATATCTTATTATGGACAAGGATGCTACACGCTACGGAGCGGTAGAAACAAGAGATGAAGGAAGAATTTATGCAAAGTGGCTTAAATCTCATGAAGGTGAATATGATGGTGTAATTCTTTGTATGCCTATATTTGTTGATGAGAATGGTGCTATTGCAGCATTACAAGATGCAGGTGTTCCTATTTTGATGCAGGCATATCCTGATGAAATAGGCAAAATGGATTTCCAACACAGAAGAGATGCTTATTGCGGCAAATTCTCTGTTACTGATGTTTTTGAACAATACGAGGTCCCATATACAGTAATGACACCGCATGTTGTTCATCCTCTTACAAAAGAGTTTAAAGAAAATCTACATGATTTTGCCGGTATATGTCGAGTTGTAAATGGAATGAAGAGATTTAACATTGGATGTATTGGTGCCAGAACAACTGCTTTTAAAACAGTTCGTTTTGATGAACTTACAATGCAACGCCATGGAATCAATGTTGAAAGCTTTGACCTTTCAGAGCTTTTTGAATTTGTGCGCGCAAAAGCAGATGATGATGCAAAAGTAATTGCTAAAAAAGCTGTTTTGGAAAACTATACTGATTTTTCAAATGTGCCTGAAGATAAAAAGATTATGCTTTCAAAAATCAGTGTTGTAATTGATGAATACATAGAAACATATCATCTTGATGCGATTGCACTTCGTTGTTGGAATGAAATGGAAACATATTTGCGTGTTTGCCCATGTGTTCTTATAAGTGAACTTAATGATAGGGGAATAACAGCGTCTTGCGAAATAGATATGTGTTCAGCTATTACAATGCGTGCATTATCATTAGCAACACAAGGACCTGCTGCTTGTCTTGACTGGAACAACAATTATGGTGATGATCCTGATAAAGTAATCCTTTTCCATTGTGGTTCAACAGCTCAAAAACTTATGGCTGCTAAAGGAGAAGTAACATCACATAAAATGTTTGACAAAGGCGATCCTGGAAGTGGCTGGGGAACAAATGAAGGTAGAATTGGATCATTCCCTATGACTTTCTCTAACTGTAAAACAGAAAACGGAAAGATTACTATCTATTTCAGTGAAGGTGAATTTACAAAAGACGAGATTGAAAAAGAATTCTTCGGCTGTGGTGGTGTTGCGAAAATTGATAATCTTCAGGAAAAGTTGATAAAGCTTGCAAGAGGTGGTTTTAAGCATCATACTACAGTTGCAAATGGTCATGTTAAAACGATACTTGAAGAAGCTTTCAAGTATTATCTAAAATATGATGTTGTAAGTATTGAGGTGTAAAATATGATTATTGGCGGGATTGATGTTGGAACAACAGGATGTAAATTAACTGCTTATGATGATAAAGGAACTCCTGTTTGTGATTACTATAAAGCGTATGAGGTAAGTCGAAAAAGCGGCGAACACGAAATTGATGCCGAAATTATATTTGAATCAGTTTGTGATGTTATACAAAATGTTTCAAAGAAATGCCAATTGTCAGCAATTGGTGTTACAACATTCGGTGAGACATTTGTTATGCTCGATGAAAACGACAATGTGTTACTTCCTTCGATGCTGTATACCGATCCAAGAGGAGAGGAAGAATGTAAAAAGTTATGCGATGCTTTAGGTGAAAGCAGACTAATTGAAATTTCAGGTGTAAAACCCCACCAGATGTATAGTTTACCTAAAGTTATGTGGATTAAAAATAATTGTCCTGATATTTATGAAAAAGCAAAGCGTATTTTACTTATGGAAGATTATATAGTATATAAGCTTTCTGGTTGTGCAACAATTGATTATTCACTTGCAGCAAGAACTCTTGGATTTGATATTCGTCAAAAATGTTGGAGTGATGAGATATTTGATGCTGCCGGAATAGATAAAAATCTTTTTTCAAAGCCTGTTACAGCATTTAATATAGCAGGTGATTTGAAAGAAAGTGTGGCAAAACAACTTGGAATAATTTCAAATGTCAAGATAGTAAACGGTGCTCATGATCAGGTTGCAGCTGCAGTTGGAGCTGGAGTTTTTGAGGTTGGTCAGGCGGTAGACGGAACAGGAACGGTAGAGTGCGTAACTCCGGTGTTTGACAAAATTCCGGAAAATGAAAAATTATATGATGAAGGCTATTCAGTTGTTCCATATGTATTTGATGGTACTTATGTATGCTATGCATTATCCTTTACAGGTGGAGCAGTCATAAAATGGTTCCGTGATAATTTTGCAGAAAATAAATCATACAAAGAACTTGACGATAGTGTAAAAGAAGGACCAAGTGGAATTATGGTTATGCCTCATTTTGCAGGAGCTGCAAATCCTTATATGGATAATGGCACAAAAGCAGCAATTTTAGGACTTACACTTGAACATACAGATGCCGACTTATACAAGGCTCTTATGGAGGGTGTAACATATGAAATAATGACAAACATAGAGCATCTTGAAACTTTTGGAATAAGACTCGAAAAACTTTTTGCAACAGGCGGTGGTGCATCATCTGATGTATGGTTGCAGATTAAAGCTGATATTTTAAATAGGCCTGTGACAGCCCTTTCAGCCAAAGAGGTGGGTGCGTGTGGCACTTGTATGATGGTTGGGGTTGCTATGGGAATATATAAGGACTTATATGAAGCAAAAGAGTTTTTCGTAAAAGAAAAGAAGACATATGTACCATGTGCTGATAACGCAATAAAATACAAAAAATATTATGATACATACAAGAATATATATAATGCGATAAGACCAATTATCAGGGAGGCAGGAAATGAATAAATATATTGGACATACAAACCAAATTTATGGCGTGGAAGAAATGCGCCTGGTGGGTGGTAAAGGCGACGGAATGAGAATGCTTTATGTTCGAAACGGAAATGGCCTTGAATTCTGGGTATCTGTAGACAGATGTGCAGATATTTCCAGATTATCACTCAAAGGATGTAACTATGGATATTTCTCACCTTGCGGATATGTTTCTCCAAAGTATTACGATAACAAAGGTGCTGGATTTTTAAAATCATTTACAGCTGGTTTCTTTACAACCTGCGGTTTAACAGCAGTTGGAAGCCCATGTGTTGATAATGGTGAGGAATTACCGTTGCACGGAACAATTTCTAATACTCCATGCGAAAATATTAGCCATTGGATTAGTTCAGATGGAATACATATTAAAGCAATTATAAGAGATGCCGCAATTTTTTCACACCAGTTGATTCTTGAGCGTGAGTATATTGTTTCTCTTTCTAAAAATGAAATTATTTTAAATGATACAGTTAAAAATATAGGAAGTGCTGATACGCCTTTTGAAATTTTGTATCACTGTAATATGGGATATCCTTTATTGGACGAAAATTCTAAAATCACAATTCCGTCAAGCAAGATTACTACGAGAAATGAGCACGCAAAGACTGGACTATCAGATTGTCTTAATGTTGAAAAACCACAGAATGGCTATGAGGAAATGTGCTTCTATCATACACTTAGCGGTGAACCTGAGGTTTCTATATTTAATCCTACAATTAATAAGGGATTGAAAATGTCATATAATGCTGATCAGCTTAAATATTTTACTCAGTGGAAGATGATGGGTGAATATGACTATGTTATGGGCTTGGAGCCAGGTAACTGTTTGCCTGATGGTCGTGATGTGATGCGTGAAAATGGCATTTTGGAATATTTAAAATCAGGCGAAGAGAAAACATTCAGTTTAAAATTTGAAGCATTTGAAGGTTAAGGAGGAAAATTATGCTTGTATCAATGAATAGTGTTTTAAAAACAGCTGAAGCAAGAAAAATTGCTATCGGTTCATTTAATACGCCTAACTTAGAAAGTTTGCAGGCAATTTTAGGAGCTGCAGAAGAATTAAATGAGCCTGTTATAATTATGCATGCTCAATTGCATGAGGATATTGGAGTATGCTCCCTTGATGAAATTGGACCATTAATGGTATATATGGCAGAAAAATCATATGCTCCTGTTTGTGTTCATTTAGACCACGGAACAGATTTTGCATATGTAAAAAAAGCACTTGATATAGGATTTACATCTGTAATGTTTGATGGTTCCGAGGGTGATGTAGAAGAAAATATAGCAAATACTGCTATGATTGTAGAGATGGCATCAAGATATGGTGCATCTGTTGAGGGTGAAGTTGGTTCCATGGGTGTTCGTGCCGATGGTTATGGAAATCACAAGGGAGAAAGTGTATATACTGACCCTGTGTTAGCACAACGATTTGTTGAAGAAACAGGTATTGATGCACTTGCGTGTGCATTTGGTACAGTTCACGGAATTTCAAGCAAGAAAATGAATTTGGATTATGATAGAATTTCTATGATAAAAGAAGTTGTTGATGTTCCGCTGGTAATGCACGGAGCAAGTGGCTTAAAAGAAGAAGAACTAAAAGAAACAATTAATCGCGGTATCCGTAAAATTAATTATTATTCTACTACATCAAAACTTGCAGCTGAAGCAATTTCAATGAAAAAGTATACTCAATTTCATGACATGGTAAAAGATGCAACACAGGTTATAAAAGAAGATGTTAAAGAAGCTATGAGAATTTTCTCAATGAAATAAACTGTTATTTTAAAAGTTTAGATTATGTTTTAACTATAAAATAAATACACCCCAGCTCAAATGGAGAGCTGGGGTGTATTTATTTAGATCAGCATCCACACTTATTATCCGGACATTCAAAATCCTGTCGTTCAGGAGGGAAAAATTCATCAACAGGGAAAGAAATTCTTTCAAACAGGTCACATGGATTATCGTCTGTTGCACCAATACATTCTTTGTGAGGAACACAGAAATCATATGCAGGGATAAGAAGCTGAACTCTTCTTTCAAGCTTTATTATTGAGAATATACCGATTGATACATATATTCTTTTTTGTTCTCCGCCAAGAATTAAATTATCATCAAACACTCTGCATACTGATTCAGGAACACTTGCCAAATCGAAATCATCGTCACAGCAACATGAATTTTCTTTAACATCAACTATTTTAGCACCAAGAGTTATTGGGTCGACAACTTCAACTACAGCATTAGGCATATTTGTTTTACGCCATAATTGAGGGTCAAAAGCATCTTCTTTATATTTTGAAGCAAATACTTTTGCATTTCCCTCTGAGCCGAATAGGATAACCTTTTTGTCAAAGGTTGCAAGTCCTTCAACTTCAGTTGGGCGACCTATACCTGTGAATACTGCTAAAGTAATTCTGAAGAAGTATTTTAAATCAACAGAGTAATAACCTCTGTTAAATGGAACTGCTTCTATGTCTGAGAACACCCAGATGATTTCTGCTTTTGTGCATTTTACATTAATAGCTCTGTCAACAACAGATTGACCTGATGCAGTTAAATATACTCTGATATTCTCCAAGCAATCTTTATCTCTGCAACTGTCATACACTTTATCAGTATGTATGCAGACAGCTTCCTTAAACCCGCTATCACAACAGTTGTTGTTTTGATTATTTCTGTCATTCATTAAAATAACACCCCTTTTTATATTTGGATTGTTGAAATCGTTCCAACTATTCCTTAATAATAGGATATGAAAATATTTAAAAAATGTGATTGTAAAATATAAAAAAGTGTGGTATTATATATACTATAAAAAATTATGGAGGATTTTGATGAAGCTTATTAATAAGATTGTTTTGGCAGGCGCAGTTGTTGTTATAGCAAAAGGACTTGATAATAGGTTAGAGGTTTCTCATTATACAATTAAATCAAATAAATTGCCGAAAGAGTTTGACGGTTTTAGAATTATGCATTTATCCGATTTTCATTGTGACACGACAGCAGGACTAACTGATGCAATCAGAAACGAGCATCCTGATATTATATGTATAACAGGGGATATGACTCACGACACAGGCTCATATGAACCATTTATGAGACTTTTGGAAGAAATAATTAAAATTGCACCTGTTTATATGATATCAGGAAATCACGATGTCTGGAGAAAAGATTATGATGATATGATTGAAAAATCTAAGGAAATTGGAGCAATAGTTCTTCAGAATGAAAGTGATTTTATAGAAAAAGATAATAAAAAAATAAGTATATCGGGACTTGAGGATCCATCCTCTGTAACACATAGTATAATCTCTAAAAAAATTAAAGATGGCTTGGAAAAACTTTCAATTTCTGATGGATTTAATCTTTTGTTATTTCACAGGGCAAATCTATTAGATGCTTTTAATGATATGGGGTTTGATTTGATTTTATCAGGTCATATGCATGGTGGTCAGTTCAGAATTCCTGGAATAGGTGGGGTTGTTTCTCCCAAAACTAATTTTATGCAAAAAGGAAGAATTTTCTTTCCCAAATATTTTGGAGGGGAATATATGCTAAATGATACTAAAATGATAGTTTCAAGGGGCATTGGGAATCCAACAATTTTGCCGAGAGTTTTTAATAGACCTGAGATTTGTTCTATTACATTAAAATGTGATAATTAGTATGTAAAACTGCACGAAAAGTGCAGTTTTATTTTTCTTCTCTTCACTTGACAAACTATGTATTTTTTTGTAAAATATATTCTGTATGAAAACTATGACAAATTGAAAGGACTGTATTTATGGGAAAGACATTGACAGAAAAAATTCTCTCTGCTCACCTCGTTGACGGAGAAATGATAAAAGGAAAAGAAATTGGAATAAGAATAGATCAGACATTAACTCAGGATGCTACAGGTACAATGGCATATCTTGAATTTGAGGCGATGGGTGTTCCAAGGGTTAAGACTGAGAAGTCTGTTGCGTATATTGACCATAATACATTGCAAAATGGTTTTGAAAATGCTGATGACCATAGATTTATCGGAAGTGTGTGCAAAAAGCATGGAATATATTTTTCAAGACCTGGTAATGGTATTTGCCATCAGGTACATCTTGAAAGATTTGGTATACCTGGAAAAACATTGATTGGCTCTGACTCTCATACACCAACAGGTGGTGGTATTGGAATGATAGCCATCGGAGCAGGTGGAATGGATGTTGCAGTAGCTATGGGTGGTGGTGCTTATTATATCACTTGTCCAAAGGTTGTTAAAGTTGAGTTAACAGGAAAACTAAGCCCTTGGGTTGCTGCTAAAGATGTTATTTTAGAGGTTTTAAAAAGACTTTCTGTTAAAGGCGGAGTTGGAAAGGTAATTGAATATTGCGGAGAGGGAGTCAAGACATTATCTGTCCCTGAAAGAGCAACTATAACAAATATGGGAGCTGAACTTGGCGCAACAACATCAATTTTTCCATCAGACGAAATAACTCGTGAATTTTTAAAGGCACAGGGAAGAGAAGAAAACTATACACCATTATCAGCAGATAGTGACGCAGAGTATGACGAAATTGTTGAGATTAACTTATCAGAGCTTGTTCCTTTGGCAGCTTGTCCTCATTCACCTGATAATGTTAAGACAGTTGAAGAAATAGGCAAGCTAAAGATTGATCAGGTTTGTATTGGTTCCTGCACAAATTCATCACTATTAGATATGCTTAAGGTAGCACATATTTTAAAAGGAAAGACAGTCCACCCTGATGTTTCATTATCAATTGCACCAGGCTCAAAACAGGTTTTAAATATGCTTGCTAAAAATGGTGCATTGTCCGTTATGATTGATGCAGGAGCAAGAATTTTGGAAAGTGCTTGCGGCCCTTGTATTGGTATGGGACAATCTCCAAATTCAAAAGGTATTTCTCTAAGAACATTTAATCGTAATTTTGAAGGAAGATCGGGAACAAAGGATGGTCAGATTTATCTTGTATCTCCTGAACTTGCAGCAGTATCTGCTCTGACAGGTTATTTGACTGACCCAAGAGAATTGGGAGATATGCCTGAATTCAAGCTACCTGACTATTTTGATATTAATGATAATATGGTTGTTGCACCTATTGAAGAAGAAAATATGGATAGTGTTGAGGTATTAAGAGGTCC
>JAZNOH010000016.1:0-4050 GCA_045580715.1 Clostridia bacterium | reverse complement strand
ATAGCGAAGCATATGAAATTGCAAAAAGTGATAAAAAGAAGATAACCAGCCAAGAACCATTTTTTCTAAAAGGTTTTCTTTTGCCTGTAGGCTTAACAATAATAACTATATTGGCATATGCATTATACTATTTTGTTTGGAAATTTATGATGGGTGGCACAACATTCAGTCTTGGCGCATGGCTATTAAATATGATATTCATTGTTTGGACATACGCATTTAATGGTATAATAGGTCTTAATAACGGAGTTATGGAGTGGTACGGATACATTATAGTGATATTTGTTCCTGTGATTTTTTCAGGGATTGGGTATATCGCGGGCTTAAAGGAATTTGATATAAGCTCAAAGCTTTCAAAATTTATATACGAGAAAAAGGATTGATAAAATGAATAGTTCTGTCTATGAGGATATAAAAAAGGCAAAAAGAATAGTTATAAAGGTCGGAACATCAACACTTACATACCAGACAGGTAAAATGCACATAAAGCATATAGACGAGCTTGCAAGAACACTTTCTGACTTGCATAATAGTGGCAAGGATATTGTACTGGTTTCATCAGGAGCTGTCGGCGCGGCAATGGGAAAAATGGGAATAAGCGAACGACCAAAGGAAACAAATATAAAGCAAGCACTTGCAGCAATAGGTCAGTGCGAG
The DNA here is from genome assembly GCA_045580715.1 of Clostridia bacterium. Lineage (GTDB taxonomy): Bacteria > Bacillota > Clostridia > UBA1381 > UBA1381 > RGIG1988. The sequence continues at coordinate 3,393 of JAZNOH010000016.1, read as the reverse complement.
CTTATGTACCTTTATGATAAGCTGTTTTCCGAATATCATAACACAGTTGCACAGGTGCTTTTAACTAAAGACGACATATCTATTCCTGACAGAAAAACAAATACACAAAGCACTTTTAATACCTTGTTGGATATGGGGATAATCCCGATTGTTAATGAAAATGATACAGTTTCTACAGAAGAACTTGAAATAGGAGATAACGACAACCTGTCGGCATTGGTGGCAGAGCTTGTTGATGCTGATTTGTTGGTAGTATTTTCGGATATTGATGGGCTTTATGATGCTGACCCACACACAAATCCTGATGCAAAAATTATACCAATCGTAGAAGATATCGATTCTGTTAGTGCGTCAGCAGGTGGTGCAGGCACAAGGCGATGAACAGGCGGAATGATAACAAAGCTTGAAGCAGCCAAAAGAGCAACTAATGCGAATATTAATATGATTATAGCAAATGGAAATAATATTTCTGCACTCTATGATATTCTTGACGGTGACAAAATCGGAACACTGTTTGTATCGAAGAAATATCAGCAGTACATAAAGGAGATGTCATAATGACACAAGAGCTTTTAAATAAAGGGGAACTGGCAAAAAATGCTTCCTATTCCCTTGCAATCACCCCAACACAAACTAAAAATAAGGCACTTTTAAAAATAGCAGATTTGTTGGTTGAAAAAAGTGATGAGATTATTGAAGCTAATAATAAGGATATTGAACAGGCAATCAAAAAAGGCACTCGCTCTGCGATGATTGACCGATTAAGACTTACAAAGGAACGAATTTTGGATATTGCCGAGGGAGTCCGACAGGTTGTGAAACTCTCCGACCCTGTCGGTGAAATAATAAAAAGCTGGGATAGACCAAACGGATTGGAAATTTCTCAAAAAAGAGTTCCAATGGGAGTTATCGCGATTATATATGAAGCAAGACCGAATGTGACAGTTGATGCAGCTGTTCTTTGTTTAAAAACATCAAACGCAGTAATTCTTCGTGGAGGAAGCGAAGCAATAAACTCAAACATTGCATTGATGAAGATAATGCAAGAAGCTGCATACTCACAAGGAATATGCGAGGGTGCTATGAATTTAATAGAAGACACCTCAAGAGAAACTGCAAAAGAACTTATGCAAATGAATGGCTATATTGATATGCTAATACCCCGTGGTGGTCAAGGATTAATTCGTTCAGTAGTGGAAAATGCAACAGTTCCTGTTGTTGAAACTGCAGCAGGAAATTGCCACATATATATTGACTCTGAATGTGATGAGGAAATGGCACTAAATGTGTTAATGAACGCTAAAATAAGCCGACCATCTGTATGTAATGCAGTTGAAACTCTGCTAATAGATGAAAAAATTGCAGATAAAATCTTGCCAAAAATAGCGTTTGAGCTTAGCAACAATAATGTTGAGATCAGAGGTTGTGAGAAGTGTTTAAAAATTGTTGATAATATCAATTCTGCAACAGAGGATGACTGGAGCACAGAATACAATGACTATATAATCTCGGTTAAAATAGTTGATGGAATTGACGAGGCAATTAAACACATTAATAAGTATAATACTAAACACTCCGAGGCAATCATAACAAATAACAAAGAAAAAGCAGAAAAGTTCTTAAATGAAATTGACGCAGCAGCAGTATATGTGAATGCATCAACAAGATTTACTGACGGATTTGAATTTGGATTTGGAGCAGAAATCGGAATAAGCACGCAGAAAATGCACGCAAGAGGACCTATGGGACTCGAGCAGCTGACCTCCGTTAAATATATTATACATGGTAATGGACAAGTAAGATAAATGAAAGGAATGACGCGAATGAAAAAACTATTATTAACTCTCTTGACAGTAACAATGCTGATTTGTTCCTGTGCTACAGAGAAAGGCAAAGAATTTGAAGAGGTTGAGAAAATTGATTTAGAGGTTTCGGATTATGTTGAAACAGACGAGCCTGAAATCAAGGAAGAAACTCCAACAGAGCCTGAAATCAAAGAAGAAGCTCCTCAGGATGTAAAAGAGCCTGAAGAAAAAGCAGAGGTAAAAACTGAAACACCAAAGGAAACACCAAAATCAGAGCCACCTGTTCAAAAAGAGCCTCCAAAAGTTCAGGAAACCCCAAAAACAGACTATACTAAAATCTCACTTACAGGCAAGACAATTTGTATTGATGCTGCACACGGAATATTTACTGAGAACAAACAAGAGGCAATTGCTCCTGGAATGAGTTTATTAAAAGACGGATTTAAAGAAGGTACAAAGGGTGCAAATATAACAGAAGACGAAATCACACTTGCAGTTGCAAATGTTTTAAAAGAAAAGCTTGAGGCAAAGGGTGCAACAGTAATAATGACTCGAACAACCAATGAAACAACCCTTTCAAACGCTGACAGAGCAAAATTTGCAAATGATAACAATGCAGATATATGCATAAAACTCCACGCTGACGGAACAAAAGAAGGCGGAACAGGTATGACAATGCTTATCCCTGGTAACAAATACATAACCGACAAAAACCTTATTTCAAAAAGTAAATTACTCGGAAAAACAGTTTTAAACGGTGCAATTGCAAAAACAGGTGCTGCAAAAAGAGGAGTTTATACTACTAACGAAATGGCAGGCTTTAACTGGTCAAAAATCCCTGTAGTCCTTTTGGAAATGGGTTATTTGACAAACCCACAAGACGAAGCTAAACTATCAGATGCAAACTATCAGGCATTGATTGCAGATGGTATTGTTGAGGGAATTCTTGAATTTTATAAATAAAATTTATATGGGCGGATGACATCATCCGTCCATTACATTTATTAAACATTTGGTTTGCGAAGATGTTCGCACTATTGGCGGCTTTTGTTGCCGCCTGATTGGAAATAGCACTCGTTTGTAGCTCGCTTGTGCATTGCCAATGCACTTTGGCGAGCATGCGTATGGGGAGTTTTTCAAGAGGGCACTCCCTCTTGAATGGTTTTTAGTTCTTTTGTCCACACAAAAGGACATAAAGTTATAATTTATAGATATGTACTTTTGAATGACCAAAAGTACGAAAAGTCACAAAAGAGGGCGAACCCTCTTTTGAAACACCCCTTTTTAGATAAAAGGCCCGCACGCTAAAGGTGCTCTAAAAGCCTTTGCCAAGCAAGATGCACTACATAAAAGGGAACAGCATAAATGCTGCTAATGAATTTTATCACGAAAAAAGAGAGTTCATAAAGAACTCTCTTAATTTTTTAATCTCAATTAAAGATTACCATTGGAACAAAATAACATCAGTAGATTCGTTTTGTCCTAAAGCATTTAATTCTGCTTCGCTTGCAACAACTATACTTGCTGTGATAACATCTTCAACTTCAATTTTTTCAATTATAGCCATAGGCTTTTCATAAATTTTCAT
>JAZNOH010000015.1:0-1794 GCA_045580715.1 Clostridia bacterium | reverse complement strand
CTATGGAGGTATTGAAATGGCTAAAATGTCTGATGTAGTAAAGAACAACAGAAGTGAAGAAAAGGCTTTTAAGATGGGTAACGTAATGAATTTTATGGGTGGTAATTCCTATGAAATCAATCCTTTGGTTACTTTAAAAATGGTATCTGCAAGTTCTATCTTTGGTGAGCCTCAGTATTACAGGGATGGTGCTTTTGAGTCTGCTAAAATTCTGGATGGTAAATATACTGTCGATAGATTGATGACAAAGCATGTAATCAGTTCTCTTGATAAGTATAAGGGTATGAAAACTTCTACTATTATGGAGAAGGTTATTGATGAAGCCCTTTATTATGACTTTGCTGGAGTTCTTGATTGGGCAGTTACTTTGAGAAAAGATTTCTATATGAGATTAAATCCTCAAGTAATTATGGTTCGTGCTGCTATTCATCCTGAAAGACAGGCGTTTACTGAGTCTAATCCTGTTAAGTTTGCGGAAGTAAATAAGCAGGTTATGAGTCGTGGTGATGATGTAATTAGTCAGTTGACTTATTATCTCTACATAAATGGCTCCAAGAATAAAGTACCTGCAGTATTAAAGCGTTCTTGGGCGAAAAAGATTGAAACCTTGACTGCTTATGAAGTTTATAAGTATAGAAATCATGGTATTGGTCTTGTTGATACTGTTCGTATTTGCCATGCTAAATCTCCTATTGTAAATGAACTTATGACTACTGGCACAGTTCAGCTTGAGGATAATAAGAAGACTTGGGAAACCTTGCGTGCTTCTGGTATGTCTTGGGTAGAAATTATTGATACTCTTGGCAGAATACCTCACATGGCTCTCTTGAGAAACCTTCGTGGTATCTTTAAGGAAGTTGATGACAATGCTCTTGCTAAAAAGTTAATGGCTGAGTTAGTAGCAGGGGTAGAAAAGGGTAAGCAATTCCCATTTAGATATATGTCTGCGTCAAATGCTGTAAAGGCTGACGAAGGCGTAAATAATAAGCCTACTTTGATTACTGGTCTTGAGGAGTGTCTTGATGCTTCTTGTGTAAATCTTCCAAAACTTGAGGGTAAATCTGCATTTTTGACAGATAATTCTGGTAGTGCTTGGGGTACTTGTAATTCTGAATATGGTACTGTAACTATTGCTGAAATCAATAACTTGAGTTCTGTAATTGGTGCTGCTAATTCGGAAGAGGGCTATGTTTATGCTTTTGGTGATAAACTTTTGGAATATCCTATTTCAAATCGTGTGGGTATTTTAAAGCAGGCACAGGATATTTCTGTTGAAGCCAGAAAGAAGGTTGGCGGCTCTACTGAGAATGGTGTTTGGCTATTCTTTGATAAGGCTATAAAGAATAAAGAACATTGGGATAATATTTTTATTTATTCTGATATGCAGGCTGGTCATGGTGGCCTTTATGGTACTTCTGAAGGTCAAAGGGCTTATCAGAAACTTGGTATGGCTACTTCTACAGGCTCGATGTATGTTGATGTTGTAAAACTTATCGACTGGTATCGTAAGGAAGTAAATCCTAAAGTTAATGTTTATTGTATTCAGACTGCTGGTTATGATAATGTTCTTGTTCCTGAAAATGGTTATAGAACTAATATTCTTTATGGATGGACTGGTAAGGAACTTGTTTATGCTGATGCTATGAATAAGTTCTGGGACTCGAAAGAGTCTTAAAATATAATATAAAGGCTCCCTATGGTTTTCATGGGGAGCTTTTTTGGTATCAGACCTTAGAAATTTGTGTTTGAGAGAAAAATTAGGATAATTTTTTTATATTATGAGATTGATAAAGT
>JAZNOH010000014.1:0-23474 GCA_045580715.1 Clostridia bacterium | reverse complement strand
ATGTCGGCGGTAGCAACAGTATGCGAGGCTGGACACCCCGTACCCTCGGCCCGGGAAATACCCCTGCGCAGAACACGCCATACCCCGTGCAGATGGGTGATATGCGACTGGAGGCCAACCTCGAATTCCGTTTCCCCATTTGGGGTATGTTCAATGGAGCGACGTTCCTCGATATGGGTAACGTATGGTATCTTGACCGCGACAAGGGCGAGGTGCCCGAGGATGGCGTGTTCCACTTCGATAGATTCTACAAGCAGCTGGGACTGAATACCGGCCTGGGATTGCGTGTCGATATTAAATTCGTTATTCTACGTCTTGACTGGGGTATTCGCCTGCATAGCCCCAACGAGCCCGTGGGCGAGCGCTGGATTCACAACTTCAAGTGGAAGAATACCGCTCTGAACTTCGGTGTCGGCTACCCATTCTAAACTTTTTATCAGCTACATCTACAAGCAGATAGCCTCCACATTGCCACCTGAGAGCATAAAAAAAGTGGTGAGATGTTTCACAACAAGTCACCACCGTGTTAGGTTAGTTAGGTTAATGAGAACTGTGGGTTGCCCCACATTGCTAATACAAAGATAATATAATTTTTCTCATTCGCAAAACAAAAGACCCCTTTTTGAAATAAATTAGCGAATTATCAGCCTGAATTTATTAAAATATTTAAATAAATTCATCTACAACGCAATGCTCTCCACACCCGTATCTACGCCCGAATAGCCGCCCGACATAGGCGAGGTGACACTCTGAACGCCAGCGACCAATCCTCCGCAGTGAGTATTGCGATAAATAGCGGGTGTTGTACCATATTGCTTTTTGAAAAGTTTTATAAAATGCGACGTATTGGGGAAGGTACACTCATTACCAATCTCCGATATCGACTTCGAGGTAGAGATAAGCAGAAGTCGTGATTGCATCAGTCGCTGCTGAATAAACCAACGGTGCGGAGGCATAAAGAAGTGACGCTTGAACTCCTTCTTGAACGAGGTCAGCGAGCGATTGCTCTTCTCGGCCAGCTTCTCAATCGAGACATCGCTGAAGATATGCGAGTAGATTATCTGCTCGAAATTGTCACGTGCCGAATCGACATTATTCAGTACTTTGCTCTTAAGGCAGCCGTCATTCTGCGAGATAATCAGATAGATAAGCTCCGTCATCTTGATATTCTCGGCCGTCTCGTCGTGCATAAAATTGTCGTCGTGCAGATAGCTGCCGGCGTGATGGAAGAAGCTACGCATAGCGCTCGAGGCCGACATATTCACGTGATTCAAACGACGGCAGCGCTCACACTGATGCGTGTTGGTGATGTTGATGGAGTAACTCATATTCAGATAGAGCAGGATGCGCTGCAACTGCTCAGGAGTGTAGTAGATAACAATCTCCTCGAACGGACGACCCTCCTCCATCACCTCCTCGACATAGTGATTACCGACACCCATATAGAAGACATCGCCCTTGGAGATGGCGTGGCGAGCATCTCCATAATAGATATACTTCGTACCTCGTGTTACGTAGCCAATGGCACATCGGTTGAGTTTTAACAAATGTATGCCGGCATAATTTGGCTCGACATACTTTACAATAGTCGACTGACCATTGTTTTCAGCAGCTTTCATAATATTAAAATATAGAATTAAAAATACACTTCCGTAAAGGAGTATTCAAAATTACACATTTAATCACAAAGATTACAATATAATAATGAAAGAATATTAATTATTTTGCTGTAATTCCTATTTTAACATCCATTTTTCGCATCGCAATCAAACAAAAGGTCGCGGCAAACCAAAATAGCATAATGTGTTGGTACGAAACAAAAAATTTCCGCGGCAGAAAATCTCACCGCATTTAGCATCTCGCCGCACCGTCCTAAAACAAAAAAAGGCCTCCACTGCTGTGGAAGCCTTTTTATTTAGAGTAGATGGGCTATTAGTAAGCCTCACCCTCAATAGCTGCATAAGTAATCTTGAGAGCGTTAGCACGACGAAGCTCCTGCTTAACGTCGGTAACGATACCCATCTTGGTGTACTGGTCAGCCTTGATGCTGACAGTCATCTGCGCACGGTCAGCCTCGTTGAGCTGATCGCGCTCTGCACCGATGAAATCACCAATATCCTTAGCGGTCTTGAATGAGTCGTTCAACTGAATTCGGGGAGCGGTACCAAACTTAGCCTGCATATGTGATACAGGAACACCAATGTTTACGTAGCTCACCAAACTCTTCTTCTCCAACTTCTGAACCTCGGTTGCGCTGGGCAACTTGTAACGTACCAGCAACTCCTGCTCTCGCATAGTGGTTGACACCATAAAGAAGAACAGAATCATAAAGATAACGTCGGGAAGAGAAGCGGTTGAGATTGCGGGGGTCTCTTTCTTGTTCCCCGATTTTTTCATTACTGCCATAATTCTACTTCTTTATTACGTTACTTTTTCTTTGCACCCTGACGAGGCTCAGCCTCTGAAATCTTCTGAGGCACTGCCTTTGTCACTGCGCTACGCTGGTCCTCGGTCAAGTCAGCAAATGCGTGACCAAACTTCTGCATAGACACCTGCTCACGAACCTCGTTGAAAGCACGTGAAAGCTCGTTCTGAACCATAATATAAACCTCATAGTTCGTATCACGAGTAGTCTGCAGAGAGATAACGCCCTCGCTAACGGGATAAGTCCACTTAGAGCCATCACCCAAGTCGATCTCAGTATCCTTCTTCTCGGGAAGGTTCTCATCGTCCATAGGGTTGAGGATGAACTCCTTAGCCTTATCCTTCAAGCCGCGGATATCCATAGACTCATTACCAGCCATAATCTGACCTGCTGCGTTAACGAACACCAACAATACGTTGCGCTCCTTAACCTTAATATCCTCTACCTTAACATCCTCGGGGGGCAGTGGCGGAAGCACACGTGACAGACCCTTATCTGAGTTCATTGTAGTAGCAACGAGGAAGAAGATAAGCAACAAGAACGCGATATCGGCCTGAGAGTCGGCGCGAACTTCTGGAGTTTTTCTTGCATTTCCCATTATACTACCTCCTTATTTTAATGCGTCAGAAATTGCTGAATAGATAGCTGCGAGGATTGCACCTGCGCCTGCTACATAAGCAACCATAATACTTGTATCAGCGATAACAGTTTCACCACGCTCGAAGTTGGTCTGGTTACCAATGTCGAGAATCTGATAGTCGTGACCGTTAGCGATAAAGTAAGCACCTGCGATAATTGCGATGACTGCTACACCCGCAAAAATAGTACCCTTGATTCCCTCGGGCTTCTGAATCAAATCCCAAACTGCAACCAATACTGCGATAACGATAGCTGCTGCAGCGATAGCATAGCCCCACATTAGCATACCACCTACTGCAGTAGCATCCTGAACTGTAGGCTCCTCAGGAGTGGTAAATACACACCAGAAGACCAAAGCCACAGATATTGCAATTAGGATGGGTGACAGATATTTAATCAATTTTCCCATTGTGTAAAATCTTTTTTAAGGTCTTAATTACTTCTTGTATGCGCTCAAGATGTCAACCAAAGTGATTGAAGCATCCTCCATTGTGTTAACCAAAGTATCGATCTTAGATACTACGTAGTTGTAGAACAACTGGAGAATAACCGCAGCGATAAGACCCATCAAAGTAGTCAACAACGCAACCTTAATACCACCTGCTACGATAGTAGGAGAGATATCACCAGCAGCCTGAATCTGGTCGAATGCACCGATCATACCAACAACGGTACCCATAAATCCCAACATAGGAGACAAAGCGATGAACAAACCAATCCAAGTCAAACCAGACTCCAACTGGCCAGTCTGAACTGAACCGTAAGATACAACTGCCTTCTCAACAGCGTCCATACCCTGATCGATACGATCAAGACCCTGATAGTAGATAGAAGCAACGGGACCACGTGTGTTGCGGCAAAGGTCCTTAGCAGCCTCAACGCCGTTGTTGTTCAAAGTCTCCTCGAACTTAGCGATGAACTTCTTGGTGTTGATGTTAGAGAATGCCAAGTAAAGCATACGCTCGATAGCGATAGCCAAACCGATTACCAAGCAAACCAATACGGGCATCATCCAGCCCCAACCACCCTCGAGGAACTTCTGCATCAAAACCTGGTGCATTGTATCACCTGCGAGCTCAGTCTCAGCACCCTGTGCGAAGGCGCTTACAGTGCCAAGTACGGCAACTGCCAAAAACATAAGATTTTTTTTCATAGCTTTTTGAAATAAATTTTAATTAGTGTTTGTACGTTTATTTTAGTTTTATGTTGTTAATTTTTTCTCACAAAAAGTTTTTTTTCTTGCTCAAAATCACTTGAAACAAGGATTTTTACGTTTTTTGCTCATTTAGTTCAACTCTTGCCACGTGACGCCGCAATATCACCCAACGCGGTGACTCACAATCTTTTACACCACAAAACCCCGCTTCCGCCGAGCGGTCGATGCGGTTTTGGTAGAGTTTACGGACCGAAATATAAGAATTATTTTTTTCTTGTGCAAGTCCTTAAAGCGTAAATTCACCTCTCAGCGGCCGCTGAATAAGCTCCACACTCTGCTCCCAGGGCAGATTTTGGCCCAAAACATACATCAATTTGGTTATGGCGGCCTCCGAGGTCATATCGTATGCCGACACCACGCCAGCCGAATGGAGGCGCTGTCCAGTCTCATAGAGATGCATCTCTACGGAGCCATTATCGCACTGCGTAACGTTGAGTACCAACACCCCCCGCTGAATGGTCTCGCGCATAAGTTGCAGGAACCAGCCCGACGTGGGAGCATTGCCCGCGCCATAGGTCTCAAGCACCACACCACGCAGCCCCTCAACCGAGAGAATTGCACGCAGCGTATGCTCGCTGATGCCGGGGAAGAGTTTTATTATCGCAACACCCTCGCTGAGCATTGTAGCTATGCGCAGAGGCTCGTTGGAGGGCTCCACGTGGGCTATGGCGGCGGTATTGTATGTAATCTTGACGCCCACCTCGGCAAGGGGCGGATAGTTCGGAGAGGAGAAGGCATCCAGCTCCTCGGCGCTACTCTTGCGGGTACGGTTTCCGCGACACAGGCGGCTATGAAACAACAGCGCAACCTCGGGCACCACGGGGCGGCCATCAACACGCGCCCCAGCCACCTCGATGGCCGTAATAAGATTCCCACGGCCATCGGTGCGCAAAACTCCGATGGGTATCTGGCTACCGGTAAAAATTACAGGCTTGGCGAGATTTTCGAGCATAAAACTCAGGGCCGAAGCGGTATAGGACATCGTGTCGGTGCCGTGCAGGATAACGAATCCGTCGTAATGCTCATAATTGTCGCGTATCACCTCGGCTATGGCGCACCAATCCGAAGGTTTTACATTCGACGAGTCGATGAGTTTTGGCATCGTATGAACATCAATATCGACATTCAGGCGGCGCAACGAGGGGAACTCGTCATATATACCGCTGAAGTCGAAAGGCACCAGCGCACCTGTCTTCTCGTCGGGACGCATACCGATTGTTCCGCCCGTATAAATGAGCAGAATCGAGGAGCGATAATTATCTACATTTCGTACTATTTGTTCCATAATTACCTTATATTAATACTTCTTATTCACTCTGCAGAAACATCCGTCTTGCATTTGCCGATGTAATACGTGCCACCTCGTCGTCCGACACGCCCTTAATCTCGGCCACCTTCTCACAGACATATCGCACATAGGCCGACTCGTTTCTCTTTCCGCGATAGGGCACGGGCGTAAGGTAGGGACAATCCGTTTCAAGGATGATATCCTCCAGCGCCATCTCCGTAACAGCCTCTGCAACAACGCTCTTCTTGAAGGTAACCACACCCCCGATACCAAACAACCAATCACCACAGGCCTTCAGCCTACGATAGGTATCCGCCCCCTCGGAGAAGGCGTGCAGCACACCTCTTAAGGACTCTCCACGCGCAGCCGCCTGCGCCGTTTCGGTCTCCAGAATATCACACATATCATCCCACGCCGCACGGGTGTGTATCGCTACGGGCAAATCCAAGCGAGCCGCCAGACGGCACTGCGCAATAAAGGCCTCACGCTGCTCGGCAACGAACTCCTGACTCCAATAATAATCCAGGCCTATCTCACCCACAGCACAAAAACTTATACCCTCAGGCGGCTGAGCAAAATAGCGCTCCACCATCGCCAGCTCCTCACGCCAACGGGGATTGTCGTTCACCGAGGTGGGATGCAGGCCCATCATCGGACGGCAGAGGTCCGAATATGCCTTAGCAAGGGCGAACATCCGCTCGTGGCTCTCACTGTCAATGGCTGGCAGTAATAAGCGCTCCACCCCACCCTCGCGGGCGCGCAAAATGGCCTCGGCACGGTCGGCGTCAAACTCCTCGGCATATAGATGTGAATGTGTATCAATCAATTGCATAATTTGTTCTATATTATCTTCTCATATCGTTTGCCGGGCAACGGTCGAATGGCGCCCGACAGTTCCAGATTCATAAGCGTGAGCGACAGCTCGCCCATAGCGAGTGCACTACGTTGTTGTAATACGTCAATGGTTATTGGCTCCGAGTCGAAATAGGCCAGCAGGCTACTCTCCGCATCCGTAAGCGGCAGCGGCTCACGCGGCGGCTCCGCCACCGAGTCAAGACCCAGGTCCCACATCAGCTCGTTGGCAATATCCCGCCCCGACAATACTATTTGGGCTTTACGATTACGAATCAGCAGGTTACATCCGCGCGAGTTACCATCCGTAACACGCCCAGGCACAGCCATCACCGTACGATTATAGCCATCGGCAAAGGCCGCCGTGGAGAGCGAGCCACCCGCCTCGGGCGACTCCACGACAACCGTTCCGGCCGATATGCCAGCAATGATTCTGTTGCGCGGAATAAAGAAACGGCCATTCTGCTTTGTCTGCGAGCTAAGCTCGCTCACGATTGCCCCACCACGCGATATAAATTCGGCCGCCATACGCTCGTGCGCCGAGGGAGCAATATTGGGCAGTGGATTGGCAAGCACGCCTACGGTCGTAGCTCCGCAAGCAATGGCGGCACGATGGCACGCCCCATCTACGCCGTATGCCAAGCCGCTCACGATGGTTACATCGGGTACAGCCTCCTTCAGTTCGCTCACCAGCCTATCGCACATCAACTGTCCATACGAACTCATCTTGCGCGTGCCAACAAACGACACCATACGGCTATTCAAGGCCTCCACATTGCCACAGACATATAATACCACCGGGAAATCCTCCGTTTCGCGCAGAAGTCGCGAGTATAAAGGAGAAGATGTCGCTATGGGCGTCACACCATTGCGCTGACAATAGAGCATCTCGCGCTCAGCCTCGCGCATACCGCACTGAGATAAAATATTTCGAGCCATCTCCTCACGGAGCATAGCACCCTCAACCAGTTCCTCTCGCGAAGCAGCATACACAGCCTCGGCCGACCCGAAATAGTTAATCAGGTAGGCAGCGCCACGCAAACCGAGCTGCGGCACAAAGGTCAAAGCAATATCTTTCAGTGGCATAATCCATCCGCGCCATAACGAGGAGGCCACGCAGGGCCTGAAAAATGGATAAAAAACCTCGGATTATGGTCTTCGGCAGATGTAAAGTTAATAAATTTTGCGAAAAAGCACGAAACTTGTAGCGAAGTTTTGGCAGAATTAGATTTTTTTGTATATTTGCACTCGCAAAACGACATAATGGTCCGATGGATGAGTGGTTTAGTCACCGGTCTGCAAAACCGTCTACAGCGGTTCGAATCCGCTTCGGACCTCAAAAAACCCTTCTACAAGCACTTGTAGAGGGGTTTTTAATTTTTTACGCCTAAATTTACACATAAAGTGATTCGCATTTTAGACCTCAAAAATAGGTAAAAACCCCTTTTTTATCAAGACTATACCCTATTTTTACGCATAAATTTTTCCACCTCTTTTTTCTCAAACCAAATCTTTCTTCCTCTCTGCGAACAGGGGATTTCATTGTTATTTTTGATTTCTTGAGCCATAGTTTCACCTATTCCAATATAGCGAGCAAGTCCATCTATCCCGAATATATAAGGAGAGTTTTGCTGTTCTGCTAATTTTTCCATCTTCTTCTCTAATGCTTCAACCACTCTTGCTGTGATTGTGTTAATAACTGCATCATCGCAGATTCTATTGTAATCGTAATATTCCATAATCTTTTTTATAAAATATGGACTTTCAAGAGAAGAAAGTAAATGAAAAATCATCCCTTGCCAGAAAAAAATTACAAAAAATCCGATTTTTACCATTCTTACCCTATTTATTATCAGATGGGACATAAAAACACCCATATAATAATTATGAAGGTATATAAAAGAAAGTATCGACAATTAAGCGAACGGACAAAAGAGAAGATTCGCAAATCTATGACAGGGAAAAAGAAATCCACATTACATCGCAAAAGGATTTCAGAATCATTACGCACATATTGGGAGGGAGTAAAGTCACTACCATATTATAATAACGAGAGTGACAAATCTTCAAATTTGGATGTGTAATGAAAGATTAGGAAAAACTATTATTGATGCGCTGACCCTCTGTTATACTGCAGAGGGACAGTTGCTTGATGCGTTGAGGAATGTAGATTATCGAATTGAATTTGATAATTTCATTCTGCATCGGACAATAGGCCGCACACATCATCAGCATTTTGATGTGGTCCTACATGGAGATAAGATAGCCTGTATATATTTTGATAGGTATGGAACAGGAGGGGATGAGCCTTATATATGGTTAAGGATTGAAAACCATGTATTATATGATTCTATATTACTCGCTGAAGTATTGATATTGCCACAACTTATAGATTTATCTTTCAATAATTTAACACATTTAGACTTGGCAAGAGATTTCAAATATAATATATGTGATAGAATAAGAGCCTTAATGAGAAATCCCCAACTTAAGACCATAATAAACGGTAAACACATCAAGAATAAGGATGACGCTTTGTTAGGCGTGACCCGTACATGCAAAATGAGTTTGAATAGGGATAAAAGTAAGTCATTAACCATCAAACAGGCAAAAGCCATCAAAAATAAATATAATGGTATCACATTAGATTCCTATGATAAATTCGATGAGATACAAAGCAAATCAGGCAAACAGTACATATTAGACTTTTACAATAACCCCAAAAGATTGTATAGACTTGAAATGCGATTAAACAATGAAGATATAAAGAAAATTTCAGAATGTGTTGGGGTAGTTATAACAGAAGATATTATCTATGATACTGACAGACTTGACGCATTATATCTCTATGCCTTGCAATCCTTAATACGATTTACGGATGGCCGTAGAAAAATCTTATGGGAAGAACTATTTAACAACAATGTAAGGTATATATAACAACACCCCCTACTATTGCATCTATTTTATGGTTATCTTCCTAATCCACAAAAAGATAAAACAAGAAATATGATGCACTTCAATATAAAGTACAATATAATCCATGCAATATTTATAATGTAATAAAAAATCTTACAAAAAGAATAAAAAAGTGTATGTCAATTTCTACGTATATTTCACTTAATTATATGACGAATTTTACACTATTCCAAATACATATAATTAACTGATTATTATATAAATATTACAATATTTTTAATTATAAAATATGGATATTTTTTATAAAAAACGAAGGCAGTCGGCAGGGATAGGGGTGGGGGTGTTTTAACAACTGTCATCCCCCTCTTATTTATATTTTGCGTACCCTACCCCATATATAACAAACCGTGTGTTGCATATAGCCTACCTATGAAAATGCATTTTCAAAAGTGAACTTACTATAATCGAAATTCCTTTTTTACTCGCTGAACGGTACTAATACTTACCTCACTTAATTTAGCAGTATTACGAACTGATTGTCCACTTTTTAGCAGTTTGATTACTTTAGCATACTCCTCTTGTTTCTTCTCTACGCTTTTTATACTACCTACCTTGCGCCCCATTTTTACATTTTTTGACTTGGCCATAGCACGCCCTGACTGTAAACGGTAGATAATCCCGTCCCTTTCAATTTCTGAAAAACTGCTTAATACCGCAGTAATCATCTTGGCTATGGGATTAGGTTGTCCATCGGCATTTAGGGTGCATAATTGGATGTTTTGAATGAAGATATTGACCCCCGCTTTAGACAATTCATCAATAGTATTGACAACTATTTTTACACTTCTTCCCAATCTTGAAATCTCAGAAACACATAGAGTATTTACATGGTTTGAAATACAATAATCCACGCATTCTGTTAGAATGGGACGATTTTCTTTTGCTCCACTCATCTTCTCCTCGTACACTTTAACCAAATCCATGTCATTTAAGAAGATGTGCCGCTTCAAATCTTCAACTTGTCTGTCGGTGCTTTGTCTATCACCAACACTACTTACACGAGCGTAAATTACTGCCGTCTTCATTTTTATCATCTTTTGGTGATAATTTTACTACCAAATTTGGATTAACGCTTGCATTTGGAAGCATCTGAAATTTCTACACTCCACATCATAATATACAACCACCTTACGGGCATCACCACAAATACCTGTCCCCAAAATCTTATCAGACATAAGTTGAGGCATAAGAGTGCCATAGGCTATTCTCACACTTAAATCCTTCTTTAAGTATGCAAATTTTACAACCTCCTTACGCATTCTGTTTTTCAATTCATTAAGTTTAGCGGTTTGCAGACCCGCTACAAAATCATTCTTAACTCGTGATGAAATTACCGATGCTCTATATAAATCCTTGCCTGTTACTGCTACAATTGTTGTCATATGTTGTAAGATTTTTTATTACACTTAAAAATTTCTTCTAATCTGCTTGGGTTCACCCCAATTGTTTAATCTATATACTTCCTTTACAGCCTCCTCAAATGTGAATACATCCTTTACAAAAGATGCCATCGTTCCTGTTTCAGTTACCATTGTGTACTGCCAAATACCCCAATGACTTCTGTGTCGCCCGAACTTGTATAATCCTACTTGTGGTTTCATAGTTTATTTCCTTTTTGCTAATACAAATATATGGATTATATTTAATATATCCAAATTTTTAACAATAATTTTATGGATTATTTTGATTTTATTCCATAAAATCTTATATTTGTCTATAATAACCCAAACTAATACAAACAAAACATATAGAACCCTATGCAGTCTAATAAGCAGGAGCGAGCAGTCATCCATCTTGAAATAGATGGACAACATAGTTATTTTGGAAGTGTCAAGGCTCTATGTGATTACTATGGCAAAGAGAAAATAGGCATCACATATAAAAGTCTTGCAAACTACGGCATATCACAAGAAAAGCCCTATCGAAATAAGTTCTGCACTATCAGAAAGGGTATATTATTAACTCCAATTAAATAATAGTGATATGGAACGATACGATATAATTAACTATGTTGGAAAAGAATATCTAACCTCAAACATTGAGAATGGAGAGTTTAGTTACCAACAGGTAATAGATGAAAAACTAACGGGGCATTATAAACTTGATTTGCGCTTTTACGACGACAAAAATAAGGTTGCTATCCTTATAGAAACAAAAAAGAAATTTAATGTAAAAAAGGATAAAGAGCAACTATTTGCTTATGTGGCATTAGAGCAAAGGATTTCGCCCCAAACCAAGATTATTGCTATTCTTGCCAATACCTCAAACAACAATATAAAGGTTTGGAAAATTGGTGAGTATGAAGAAGAACTTGATGACAAGAAACTGAAATCTATTGCCGAGTATGTGGAGTATTTCAAACCTCGCAACATCAACGATAAAACGGCTGTATTAGAAAATACGGCACAACTAAACCGTATGTTGCACGACAATGGTATTCCAGAGAAACTGCGTAGTCAATTTGTGGGAACTTGTCTGCTTGCTCTTAAAGATGGTTTGATATATAAGGGTCTTTCTACCAAGCAAATCAATGCGGGTATTAAGGAGAAATTATCTCTGATGCTAAAAGATAGCATTGACAAGGCAAAGAAACTTGCTGCCCTTCAATCAAATGTTATCGAAAGTCAATATGTAGAGGGATTAGATTCAGATGGATACCATAAGTTGTTGGACTTTATTCATTATAGCATCCTGCCATATATCAACGATGCAAGTTATGAAGGGCACGATATTTTAAGTTATTTCTTCACAACTTTTAACAAATATGTAGCACGTGAAGATAAGAACCAAGCATTTACCCCTAATCATATTTCACATTTTATGTGTAGGGTAGCGGGTATCCATCGTAATACGAGAGTATTAGACCCAACTTGTGGTTCGGGCACATTCTTAGTGCAAGCAATGACGCAAATTCTACGAGAGTGCGAAACTGATGCGGAGCGCAAGAAAGTTAAGGAGGAGCAGATTTACGGAATTGAGTATGATGATAGTGTGTATGGTTTGGCTACAACCAATATGCTCATTCACGGTGACGGAAATTCTAATATCCGAGGAGGCTCGTGTTTCGATTTAGGGGATTGGATTGCAGACACCAATTCTAATCTTGTTTTGATGAATCCGCCTTATAACGCATCAAAGAGTCAAGTGCCTAAACCTTTTGCCAATACTTGGGGCAAATCATCAACTGACCCATCAAAAGGTCTGTATTTTGTAAAATTTGTCGCTGATAAAGTTAAGCAAGGTAGGTTATTGGTGCTCCTCCCAATGCAGTGTGCAATCAAGACGGATGGTCTGATTGGCGATATAAAGCAGAGTATGTTAGAAGAACATACCCTTGACGCTGTATTCTCGTTCCCTATTGATATGTTTTATCCTGGTGCAAGTGCCGTTGCTTGCTGTATGGTATTCGATTTAGGTAAACCTCACCCTAAAAATTATGAAACATTCTTCGGATATTACAGAGAAGATGGTTTTGAGAAACGAAAGGGGGTTGGTCGAGTTGATGTGAAAGACAAATGGGAGGAAACCGAAAAGAAATGGTATGACACCTATCGTAGTAGATTAACTATCCCAGGATTGAGCGTATGCAAATCCGTTACATCATCTATGGAATGGTGCGCAGAGGCATATATGGAAACAGATTACTCGACTTTGTCCGAAATGGATTTTATTGAGAGCCTAAAATCATATGCATCATTTTTAATCCTTAATGAGAACTAAATGGATACGCAAAATTGGAGCACCTTTACATTAGGAGACCTCTTTGATATTTACACAGGTAAAGATTTGATATATTCGTCATTAACTTATGGCGAATATCCCGTCATCGGACATAAGGCAGAAAATAATGGCATAACAGCCTATACTGAAAAATTGAGAGGATATACACTATATGATAATACAACAACTATATCATTAGGCGATAGAGGAAATTTCTTCGCAGCAGTGCAAAGCAAGCCCTTTTATATTGGAACACGAGTAAAAGCACTAACTGCAAAATTTCGTTCTAATATCCACATTTTACTATTTATTGCAACCCTAATAAACAAAGAATCATTTAGATTCTCATATGGCAGAAATAGTTGTGATAGGACTGATAATATTACTATAAAATTACCCAGTATCAATATCAATGGGAAACTATTCCCCGACCTTGATTACATAGAAAAACTTACAAAACAAAATATAATACCAGTACTACCGTCAAAGTCAAAAGCAGTATGGGATGGTGTATATAACAATAAGCCAATATCCACAACTTCGATAAATTTTGATAGTGTTAAGTGGGGTTGGTTTGTATTAAGTGATATTTTTGAGCAAGTTTACAAAGGAAAATCTTATAATGCGCAGGACTTAATATTTTTGCCATTTAAAACCTCGCAATCTTTGCCATATGCTACTCGTACGGATGAGAATAATGGAATAAAAGGATTTGTTTTGAATAACAACTTTTCTGATATAGAAAGCAGTAATGCCATTACAATTGGAGACACAACATCTACTATATATTATCAAGATAGTGATTTTATATGCGGTGAGCATATTGTAATTTTGCGTTCACAACATCTCAATAAGTATCGAGCATTATTTATTGTGTCTATATTAAACAAGGAACGGTTTAGGTATTGTTATGGGCGTGCTTATACCTTGGCAAATATCAAGAAAACGAAATTACGGCTTCCTATAAAACAAGATGGTACTCTCAATTGGGAATTTATGGAGAATTATATTAAGAGTTTACCTTATAGTTCAAACATATAGTGATAGCACGCATCCTATAAAAACACTATGCACACCAACGAAAAACTGAAAAAGAATATTGAATTATTCCAAATATCTTGGTTGTTAAAAGAATTAGGGGTGGATGAGAAAGAGGTTATAAGCCACGAAAGTCCTGATTTTATAATAAACTATGAAGGTAAGCGGATTGGTTTAGAGGTGGAAACCTGTCACTCCCTAAAAATTGAGACGGAGGGAAAATTGTGCGTAGCAGAGACAAACGATTGTTTGTATAAAATACTAAAAGAATACAAAAAACTAATAATTGCAAGAGGCGAAAAGTCAAAGGGGATAACTGTATCTTTTTGTGATGGCATTTATATGATTCCAAAGATAAATAGGCATAAGGAAGAAATCTTCAAAGAGATAGACAACATCCTTGAATATAACAGAGGTGGCGAGTGGAAAGATTGTAAATATATCAGTAACGCAAGCGAATATCATTTAGATATTGACTTTGTAGATGTATCAATGAGTGACGCATATTGGGGGACTTCCGCAAAAGAAAGCAATATATTACACTGCATCAAGCATAAGGAGGATATGTTGCCAATATATAAGGATAGAACCAAAGATATGGATGTGAAGGAGTTTTGGTTGGTGATAGACTTTATCCGTGACAGGGATACTGATATAAGGTATATTCAAATGCCAACTCCTGATACGCAATATGATAGAGTGTATTTAACTAAATACGGAGATATAACACGCATAAAATAATTATATGGAAAATTTGATACTATATACATCTGATGACGGTAAGAGTACCGTTAGTTTGTTTGAGCGTGATGGCTCCGTGTGGCTGAATCAGTTGCAGATGGCTGAACTTTTTGCCACCTCGAAGCCAAACATCAATATGCATATAGCGAACATTCTTAAAGACAGGGAGTTAGATGCGGATTCAGTTATTAAGGATTACTTAACAACTGCCGCAGATGGCAAATCCTACAATGTCAAATTCTACTCGTTGGAGATGATTATGGCTGTGGGATTCCGTGTGCGCTCTGTGCGTGGTGTGCAATTCCGACAGTGGGCAAATAGGCATCTGACTGAGTATCTTCGTAAAGGTTTTGTGATTGATGATGAGCGATTGAAAAATCCTGATGGCAGACCTGACTACTTTGACGAGTTGTTGGACCGCATTAGGAGTATTCGTGCATCTGAAAAGCGATTCTATCAAAAAGTCCGAGATTTATTCAAACTATCTGTAGATTATGATGCCACAGACAAGGCCACACAGATGTTTTATGCTGCCACACAAAACAAGTTGCTATATGCAGTTACAGGACATACAGCAGCCGAGATTGTGATGGAGCGTGCAAAGGCCGATGAGCCAAATATGGGTCTAACTTCTTGGAAAGGGTCAGTCGTAAGAAAACAAGATGTGATTGTTGCCAAAAACTACCTTACTGCCGATGAGTTAGATTCATTGAATCGCCTTGTAGTTATATTCTTGGAAATGGCAGAATTTAGAGCAAAGAACCGTCAGAACCTTACTATGGACTATTGGCGAGAGAATGTAGATAAGATTCTTGATGCCAACGAGCAACCTATATTGTTAGGCAAGGGCAATGTTAGAAACGAGCAGATGGAGGCATACGCCCACAAGGTATATGATGACTTCAACGCACGCCGTAAAGCACAAGATGCCCTTGATGCTGATGCCGAGGATATGCGAGAATTATTCGAGTTGGAGCAGGAGATAAAGAATAGATAAAATTACTTTATCTCGTTATCAAACAGATACAAAGGATATTCCAAATTATAATCAATCGCTCCGTTATTATCACGGAGAACTGTTAGAATCTTGCCCATTGCATTCTCACCTACGAGGGTGTAATGGCAATGATTCAATATGGTCTGCGTACACAGACTTGCCATATCATCCATTGCTTGAATTTGAGCCTTAAGTTTTGCATCTGCTTTTTGTTGTGCCGCTTCGGAGCGGGGTTTCTTAAGTGATGCAGTTTTTGCTATTGCTTCTTTTTCTATAGAGTGAATATGCTTTTTGGCCGCAGAGCGTACAGCACTCACCAAATCTTTCTTTTGAAGGTCCTGACATCCCCATCTTAACACACTATTCGTGGAATTTTGCATTGTAGTGTCCTCCACTATGATTTTACCCTTACTCTTGGCCAAAAGTCTTCTAAAACCTTCATTTTGGGCATATTTCAAGGCAACGACATACTTCATCACTTCAACATCGAAGTAATTGTCATGCCAATTAGGATGATGATATTGTTTATATTTTGCCCCATTTACAAATATCTTTTTACAATACATTGAATTTGGATATTCCATAATTTCCTTTTGCAAATCGGGATAACCACTAAAACGCAAAGCAATAAAAAGATGCTCGCTTGTAATAAAATTATGGCCGCAACATTCAACTGAATATGTTGTACTCATATTGCTAAAAGCACCATATTCACCACTCAATTTGCCAAAGGTAACAATATCATTAGGCCTATAATGCTCTGTACGGCCAAAAACTATATCGTATGGATTATATATAGACTCTACTTGCAATGGAACAGAGTATAAATCTCTAACAGGCAAATTAAGTACACGAGCCATCTTCTCAATATTTTTCAGACTTGCATGTTTTCCACTAATCATAGTGTAGCAATGCTCACGAGTCACACCCACCATCCTTGCGAACTCTTGCACACTGATGCCTCGTTGGTTGATAATCTCTTTTACCCTTAACTCTGCCATAATCCAAAACTTTACACAAATGTAAGAAATTTTCTTACAATAGCCATATAGAATTATTCAAATAATTCTTTGATAAAATAGCATACAAGAAATGGGTAGTCACCGAAAGTGATTACCCATTTTTCTGAATACAGTCACAATCTGAATACACTAATCCAATAAGGCAATGGCCGCATTTTGCTGTTTATTCTTCATTGAGTTGTGATAACGGTGAAATGCTTTTGACCCTGCAGCATGGCCACTCATTGTACGGATGATGTTATCAGTCACGCCTTGTCCTACGAGTGTATCAATAAAACAACTTCGTGCAAATTTACTTTTTGCCAATTCATACAATGGTTTGAATTCTGCTTCATCGTAAGCATTATACACAACCACCGTCCTATCCAATCCTGCTTTTTGAAATACCTTTTTAAGATTTTCGTTATATGTTTGGGGATACTTTGGGAAATCAAACAAAGGCATCTTTGGATGTTGGCATTCTTCATTACGATACTTTTCAACAATCTCTAACGCTCGTGGTGATAAGGGTATTCGGCAAGCAATACCTGTAGCATCCTTTGTTTTGGATGGCATATATCTAATACACCACTCCCCATCATCATATATCAAATTTTCCTGTTTTAACTTAAAGAAATCACCTACTCTTGCTCCGATACTACATTGGAAATAGAACATATCTCTAACATATTCCAAATTATCATCTTCCATGTCAGATTCAAACATTTGTCTTTTCTCCTCCTGCGTCAAAGTTATAGGGTCTCCATATTTGGCGGTCGGTATCTGGAAATCCGAAATATTACCTCCAACTGTAATTCCATAATACCTTCTACACCATGTATAGAAAAACTTTATGTTTGTTAGGATTTTGGCAACTGTATTACGATTCTTCTTTCTTGTACAATGGACCTTACTACGAGCCTTATCATTCATCTGTCCTTCATCTTGGATAAGATAATTCATAAAATCCGCTAATAAACGCATATTGCTATTCTCAAATGTGATTGGTCTATTGCGATAGATTTCAAAATTCTTGAAATGGTGCATAGTGTTCATCCTCGTCTTATTTCGGCTTTTAGTCACCATTCCATCCATGTAAAATAATTCAGCCAATACCCATAATGGATTTTCTCCCCGTTTACATTTAATTGGATTATCTTCAACAATATCAGCCTCACTCTTTTTACCTACTTCTACATCCAAAATTCTAATTAACTCATCACGAGAAATATCATCTCGTTCTTCTGCAAGTATAGCCAATCGACTTGCGATTAAATCTAACTTCTTATTTACTTCCGAGAATAGTACAATAGATGTCTTTCTTTTGGCATAAGCATTTCGGTGAATACCATATGTGCGATTACCATCACCCTTATAGGCTTCTAATGCACTCCCGAACCATGCATTTCTTTGAGCAGAGTATCCTGTATAGTAATGAATAGTTGCTCCCTTATTGATTCTGATTAAAGCACTGATTTGATAATAAGGCTCTGTGCTAACCGCCTTCTTTGATACATAGACATTCTTCCTGATGTCTAATCTAAATTTGATTGAATACAACATAACATTAAGTATTTTATTTAACATTATGCGATTCGCTCTACAAAGTAAATAAAAAATAGAAATAATGCGTAAATTTTGATTTTTTACGCATGTTTTTTCATTTTTGAGGCGGTCTTTAATGAAGTCTAATGAAGTTAAAAAGTAGCATTTTAAGGGTACGCCAAACACATTCCGATGCTTAACGAAGTCTAACAATCCCCAAACTCCCCAACGCTTCGGACCTCAAAAAACCCTTCTACAAGCACTTGTGGAGGGGTTTTTAATTTTTACGCCATTATTTACGCCATTTTTGGGGCTACGACTAATCAATCCTTTTTATATTGATAAGGTTAGTAGAAAATATCAATAACAAAGATAACGATTGATATGATATAATACAATCTTATTCTTTATACTTTGTTATAAACTTATCAATATTCCTAAACCATATTTCTCTACCAAATCTAGAACTCTTTATCTCTTTGGACCTATGTATCTTGGTAGCCAATGTTTCTCCTATCCCCAAATATGAAGCCAGTCCCTTAATGCCATTAACATAAGGGCTCGACATACTATCTCTTAAATCCTCAAATTTCTCATCAATAATTTTCGACACTTTGTCAGTGATTGTGGCAATCAATGCCTCATTACAAATTTTCTCATATACGTTTTCAATCATTATAAATTAGTATTTATTAATAATGTAAGGTATATTGCAAAAAAGTCAATACCCTAAACAAAAAATAATTGAAAATTTGTACGTGAATTAACCTAAAATTACAGATTGTATTATTTTAGCATAAATGTTTATTTTTCTAATCGGAATTAGCATTTAGACTAATACAGGGAAGCTGGGATGGGTGGGGCATTTTCATAAGTGTCACCCGCCTTAAAACGAAAAAAGGGCACGCATAACGCACCCCTACATCTTGTTGTGTCCGAAAATTTTCCCAGAAATTTTTGCCCTAAAAAAAAGGACCCCTTATAACGATTTCAAGACCTCTTCTAACTCCTCCTTACTTGAAATTAAGGTTGGATTACCATTGATATATATACATCCGTGTATTTCCAAAGCCTTCTGCTCTGGTCCATTTACCAAAAATGGAAACGGAACATTCAGCACTTCTGCCACCTTCATCAAAGACAACACATTTTTGGTTGCAATCATCTTTCCTACATTCTGAGCCTTTATACCCATAGCCTGAGCGAACTGGACCTTACTAAGACCAGCAGCAGCCAGCAACTCATCACCGTGTTGCTCAAAATATGTTTTCTCAACATCTAATCCCTTCATATTATTATATTTTGATGTAAAAATATAAATTTATTATTAAAATACCATATAGAAGTGTTAAAATAATCACTTTTTATTCATTTTATCATACAAAAGTATTGCATATGTAATATATTTGTATTATCTTTGTATCAACGAAAGAGAAACAATTATGGCAGATAGAAAGTATCACATTGGATGTTCAGGGTCAGGATGGGGCATCTGGAGTAAGGAAGGAAAAAAGTAATGTCTTGTTGCAGTCATTATCACGCAGTAGAGAGCCTATACAGGTTAATGGGCTGGCGATGGGACCCTGCAAAGTACCGTAGTAATTAATGTAATAAAATATCTTACACTATGACAAACACATTGGTTATATCAGACATCACCGCAACCCGTATGGCGGTAATCGCAGAGCGCACCCACAACCTTCTTATGGCTGGAGCAAAGGCTATGATGATTCAGGAGTTGAAGAGCAAACTACACAATGGAGTAGCACACTTCATCTTTCAAAAGAAGAATGGGGAATATAGAGAGATGTTTGCGACCACCAACCCATCATTGGTTAAACGCCACATCAATGGCAGGGGCGTAAGCAGGGAGTTATATGCTACCACAGCAGTCTTTGATTGTGAATTGGGCGAGTGGCGTTCATTCCGATGGGAGAGCATCGTGAAAGTCTTTTAACAATATCCCACCTTGAACAAAAGTGAAACACTTGTGCTAACTAATTGATATTAAGCAATGTAAACAAAATCACTCGGTACGAGTGTTTCACTAATATTAAAATTTGACAAAATGAGCATTAAATATTCAAATACGACAGCAGATTACATCCAATGGGACACAATGCTTAGCCTTGTGCGTAAGTTGTATAAAGATAAGAAATACCGCCTATCGTTGTTTATTGGATGTGGTTGTTTCTTCGGTCTAAGAATTTCAGACCTTAAGACCCTTACTTGGAATCAACTATTAAGTGGGTCTAAATTTTCATTGATTGAGAAAAAGACTGGCAAACGGAGAGAGGTTAAAATCAATGAAGGTTTCCAGAAACATATTCTGGATTGCTACAATGCTCTGAAAGTTGAGGATATGACCGAGCATTGTTTCCTTAACAATCGTGGTGAGGTGATTTCTACCCAAATGATAAACCGCCACCTTAAGACCATAAAGGCGAAGTATGGTGTTAAAGTGGAGCACCTCAGCAGTCATAGTTTCCGTAAGACCTTTGGTCGTAAGGTTGTCGAGAGTGCTGGTGAGCAATCTGAAATGGCACTTATCAAACTGAGCGAGATTTTCAATCACGCATCACCAATGATTACTCGCAGATACTTAGGACTACGAGCTGAGGAGTTAGAGGAGGTATACAATGTACTGGAATTTTAACTATATAGATTCTATGGATAATTATTTTGAAAAGCAAGACAAATTTACACAACAAATGATAGAAGCATTCCAATGTAAGAAAATCCCAAAATTGCAATCATTTGAGCATTATTTTAATTGGAAAATCAGCAAGGGTAAAGTGCGACTAAATATCGTTGATATATTTAGGATGAAATGTGAGGCATTAGCCATCATTGATAAACTGAATATAAAACGACCTGAGGATAAGGAAATTTTTGCATACCTAAATGCCATAAAAATGAATTGACATACATTATTCTTCTTTGTTATAAAGAATAAAGAGCACCATAATGGTACTCTTATCTATTTCTTAAGTTCTTCGATAGAATGTATAATGGACAAGCCTATTGCCTTGCCAAGAAGAGGTGGAACTGCATTTCCTATTTGGACAAGTTGCTTATTCTTCTTGCCCTCAAAAATGAAATCATCAGGAAAGGACTGCAATCTTGCCATTTCTCTTGCTGTAAGAACTCGAGGTAGTTTTGGATGCAAATTTACGCCACCGTGATTCTCTTTTATGGTACAAGACGCCTCATTCCACGGGCATTTTTTCCAAGCGTCAGAATATCCTTTATATAAGCTTTGACCTTCAGGAACAGCACTAATTCTTGCCTCCATTTCGGGACTATGCTTGGTCGGCAAATGATTAAACGCCTCATCCGTAGGGTGATTAATCAAATCACCAATAGCCTCTCCAGTTGAAATATACTTATCAGGTGTCAATAGAGGATTTGGATGGTAGTTTACCGCACCTATCCTATTGCCTATAAAGATAACCCTATCTCGTTTCTGTGGCACATAATAGTTGGCTGCTCGCAAAGTGGTAATGTTCATTTCATAGCCAGCTTCTCTAAAATCAGATATGATTTTGCGTTCAACACCTCCCCCTAACATAGTTCTAAGACCGACAACATTTTCGCAAACTACATATAAAGGTTGTAAAGTTTTTACAATTTCCAACATTTCTTTATATAGTGAGTTGCGAGGGTCGTCAACTATTCTATTGCCAGCCATACTGAAACCTTGACAAGGGAAGCCTCCTGCAATAAGTGTAAGTTGTCGCCCACTCAAACCTTTTTGACAGGTTTCATAAAACAACTGCTTGATTTCAGGTTGCGTGATATCGCCTTCTACCAGCGGATGGTGGAAATTGCGTCTATATGTCATTCCAGCTTCTTTGAACCAATCCAATCCACAGATGCCTTGCATACCAGCCATCTCCAACCCCTTGCTCAATCCTCCAGCTCCACAAAATAAGTCTACAAAGGTAAGGTCTGTTTGTTGAGGATTATTCCAAGAAAGACTTATGTCTGCCCAGTTTACATTATCAGCATACCTTGCGCCACTTTTACGCTTAGGGTCTATCATTGTATAGATAGGTTCTCCGAATAAGTTGTACGAAACTTTAGGATTTTCGATTTTGCCATTGATGAAATTTTCAACAGCACTTTTTGGAATCCTATACACATTACCAATTTTGGTAGATTCTAATTCTCCGCTTGCAATATGCCTTCTGATGGTCTTAATAGATAAATTAAGATGCGTAGCAACCTCTGTTATAGAGTGGTATGATGCATTGTTGTCCATATTTGTCCAGTTTACATGGCAAATATATAACTTTATTGTGAAAGTTGCAAATTAAACTTCTATGAGATGGACTAATATTGATTCAGTACCAACTTCAACATTCAAAGGTTCATCTAACAACGACACCTTATCCATAATTTCTGCTAACAAACCTTCAGTATTTCTTATCCATCTATCTTGGTCTGATACTAAAATATAGAATCTATTGTCTCCCCAACCATTCAACGCATCTAATGCTTCTTGACGAATTCTCAAATTATCAGCCCCGCCAACTAATGATTGAGCTAATGTTATTTTCTCTTCTTGAGAATGACACAATGAAAAACCTTCAGGATAAGTTGATACCTTTAAGTCGTATGGAATACCTCTAAAAATAAAATCTGATATGCTTTTCTTCCGAGTTGGAGGCAAGCAAGTTGGGATATCACGAATTATCAAAGACTCGCAGATGTCGTGTGTTGCAACCATAAAATACTCGTGCTTCATAATATCTCGCCCCACTTCCAGTAAATTATCTAACGAAGCATTCGTTGAAATACACTCTCTTACTTTATCTTGCAAAGAATGGTGCAACATTGACGGTCTTGCCCTATGCCAACTATGTCCAATTAGAGCACCTGATGACAAATTAGCTTTATGGTAATCAATCGGAGCTGAAATCCAAGAATTTCTACACATTTCAGTAAACTCATCCATATTGATATTAACTCCACTCTCGATATAGGTGTCTTTACACTTGCGATAGTTATATGACTGTCTATATCGAAGACCA
>JAZNOH010000013.1:0-2065 GCA_045580715.1 Clostridia bacterium | reverse complement strand
TCCGGAGTACCCATAAACATTATTTTTAAATCTTTCATTTTATTCCTCATTATCATCAAATTCAATTACTCTGTCTAAAAAGAGTTTTCCATCAAGATGCTCGCATTCGTGACAGAATGCTCTTGCCAAAAGCTCTGTTCCTGATATTTCAAACTCTTTTCCAAATCTATCCTGTGCTTTTAAAGTAACAGCATTAGGTCTTTCAACCTGACCAAATACCTTAGGAACACTCAAGCATCCCTCAGAACCAATCTGACTTCCCTCTTCCTTTATTATAACAGGATTTATAAGCTCAATTTTTCCTTCTCCGATATCTATTACAACAACCCTTTTTAATATTCCTACCTGAGGGGCAGCAAGACCAACTCCATTATGTTCCTGCATTGTTTCATACATATCGTCTAACAAAATCCAAAGTCTTTCATTGAAAACCTTAACCTCTTTGCAAGGCTTATGAAGAATTTCATCGTCTCTGTATCTTATTTCTCTTATTGCCATACTAATTCCATCCTATCTTTTAATTTATATTATTCGGATTTTTATCTATTACTATTATAACCTTTTCAAAATTATTGTTCATGCTACATTTTTTTGTTGCAGAAGAAAGTGCTTCTGTCAGCAAATTTGAATCATTGCATTTAATCAGAATTCTCCATCTGTATTTATTTTTAATCTTTGTTATTGCAGACGGAACAGGGCCTAAAATCTGTACGCTTTTATCTATATTTTTGATTTCTGATATGTTTTTGGCAAAAAACCTCGCACACTGTGCCACTTTTGGCTCATATGTTCCTGAAAACATCACTGAAATTAAATCACAAAAAGGCGGATAGTTCATTGTCTTTCTTAAGTCTATTTCTCTTTCATAGAACTTTAAATACTCATGCCTTGAAGCATAGATAACTGCACTGTGCTCAGGCGAATAAGTTTGAATAACTGCCCGACCTTTTTTTTCTGCTCTTCCTGCTCTTCCTGAGACTTGCTCCAAAAGGTCAAAGCTTCGTTCTGCACTCCTGAAATCCTCAATGTTCAGCATAGTATCTGCAGATACAACTCCAACTAATGTCACATTGGGAAAATCCAGTCCCTTAGCAACCATCTGTGTACCAATTAAAATATCTGTTTTGTTCTTTGAAAACTCATATAACAGTTTTTCGTGAGAGTTTTGTCCGACAGTTGTGTCAACATCCATTCTTATAGTTGTTGCATCTGGGAAAAGCTCTTTTATTTCATTTTCAACTCTTTGAGTTCCACCACCGAAATATCTTATATATTTACTGTTGCATTTCGGACATAGTGTGTAGTTTTTAACAGTATGTCCACAATAGTGACACCTTAAGGTATCATTATATTTATGATAGGTAAGCGATATATTACAATTAGGACAAGATGCCACAAATCCACAGTTTCTGCACGAAACAAAGGTTGAAAAGCCTCGTCTGTTTAAAAATAATATAGTCTGCTCCTTTTTTTCTAAATTCAATTTGATTTCTTCAAGTAATTTCTTTGAAAAAATACTCTTATTCCCATCCTTTAACTCATTTCGCATATCAACTATGCTAACCTCGGGGATAGGTCTTTTATTAACTCTTTTGTTTAGTTCCAAAAGCTTAATTTTATTGTTTTTCGCGTTATAATATGTTCTTATATCTGGAGTTGCTGAAGCATATATGAGTGTGCATCCACTTTGCATCGCTCTATATTTTGCCACCTCTTTTGTGTCATATCTCGGTTGCATTTCTGATTTATAGGAAAGCTCGTGTTCTTCATCAATTATAATAATTCCTATATTATCAAAAGGCGCAAAAACAGCAGACCTCGCCCCAATCACTATGCTTGCTTCCTTATCCCTCATTTTTTTCCATTCGTCGTACTTTTCGCCAAGAGATAAGCCACTATGAAAAACTGCAACCTTTTCCCCAAATCTCTCTATAAATCTTTCCATCATTTGAGGAGTAAGCGATATTTCAGGAACAAGCATTATTGCCTGCTTACCGGAATTCACAACCTTTTCGATTGCATTCATATAAACCTCTGTTTTTCCACTGCCTGTTACGCCGTGTAA
>JAZNOH010000012.1:0-3863 GCA_045580715.1 Clostridia bacterium | reverse complement strand
TAGCCCCAGTTGTCTTCCTAAAGACCGCTTGGCCTCCGACTTATGCAAAAACAGGTCGCTTTCTGGCTTGGTATATGCACAAAGCCTGATGTTATGATTTTAGACGAGCCTGTTGACGGTCTTGATCCCGTTATGCGAAGGAATGTGTGGAGTCTTGTGTTGTCGGATGTTGCAGAAAGCGGAACAACAGTATTGATTTCAAGCCATAATTTAAGAGAACTTGAGGATGTCTGTGACCATGTTGGTATTATGTTTAACGGAAAAGTAGTTTTGCAGAAATCTCTTGATGATATGAAAGGAAATATCCACAAAATGCAAACTGCATTCAAAGACGAAATGCCACAGGAGCTTTTAAATAAGCTTGAAATTCTACATTCTTCAGAGTTTGGAAGCGTGACAACAATGATTGTTAAGGGAAATGCAGAAGAAATCAAACAATTGGTGAGTGGTTACAAGCCTTTGATTTTGGATATTCTTCCACTTACTTTGGAAGAGGTATTTATCTATGAGTTGGGAGGTATGGGTTATGAGTTTGAAAACATCTTACTTTAATTTGCCTTTGTTTAAATCAAATCTAAGAAGATTTTGGTGGATTGGGGCAGGGGTTTTGTTAGCATATCTAACAATTGCATTGCTATTTTTATTTGATGAAGATACCTCCGAGGGCTTTGCTGTGATGAATGCTGTTTTAATAGGAGTGGCAGGAATTCTGCCTGCGATACTTTTCTCCTACCTTAACAATTCAGGCTCAGTTACCTGTCTGCACGCTCTGCCAGTTAAAAGAAAGGCACATTTTTTAACAAATCTTGTAACATTATATGCTTTGATTTTAGTGCCTGCAATTATTTCTTATGCAATAGGATTTTTCTATTGTGTTTTGGAAATGCCTATTGGAATTGGTAATTTAGCAGATTATTTTATTATGCTGATAATATGCATAACAATTGCAGCTTCGGCAGGAACCTTGGGAAGTATGATAACGGGTAACACAATTGCAGCTATTTTCTTCGCTATTTTGTTTTTTGCTTTTCCTTTTTATGCAGAGGGAGTTTTAAAAGGATTTTTGAGCACAAATGTTTTTGGAATATGGGATGTAGAATATTATTCGCTTAACAATATGTCAATTCTTAAAGTTAATCCGTTTATGATTGGCTGGTTTATTGTAAGTCTAATCGGACTTACTGTTTCGTGGCTTTTGTATAAGAACAGAAAGCTTGAAACAAATGGTGATATTATATCATTTGACTTTTTAAAACCTGTGTTTATAGCAGCAGTTTCAGTATTTGCAGGATTAATCGGGTATTTCTATCTCTGTGTTTTCTTTGACGACAGCATATTCCTAATGCTCCCATTTGGAATTCTGGGTGCAGTTGTTTCCTATATGCTTTCTAAAAAAGCCTTTACCATAAAAGGTATATGGAGACCGATTTTGATTTATGTTTTGTTTGTCGGTGCAGTTTGGGGAACAATCACCTTTGATTTAACAGGCTTTGAAAGAAGAGTTCCTGATATTTCTGATATCGAGAGCATTGATATGGTTGATACTGATTCGTTTATCAACAGATATCACTACTACACAATCGAGGGCAAAAAATATTATTATGATATGTCAGTTGAGGATTACAGATATTATGATGAAGAAGATTTTCAGAATATAACTGCCTTCCACAAACAGAGAATTAAGGATAGAAAAAGTGGTTTTGAAAAAATTCATATAGTTTATAACCTGAAAAATGGCAAAACATTAAGAAGAATTTACTCTGCATCATTAATTGAGGACAGAGAATATCTTGAGCCGATTTATAAAACAGAGCAAAAGCTAAAAATTAATCACGGTTGGTTGGTTAAGGAATATCCTGTTACAGAAATCGTTATCTCCGATGACAGACTGAAAAATGATTCAAAAACATTTGAAATTTTAGTCGGTGACAGCAAAAAATCAAAGCTTTTGTTAGATGCATTGAAGAAAGATGTCAGCGAGGCAAGCTATGAGGATATTGTTTCATACAGAAATTCTCTTACTCAAGTACAAATATCATATCAAAGGGACTTAATTGATGAAAACGGAAATGTGTTTATTGATGAGTCAAAGGAAAGAACTACATATGACACTTATGGTATTCCGAAAAGCTATGTAAGAACAACTGCACTCTTA
This sequence comes from Clostridia bacterium, assembly GCA_045580715.1. GTDB lineage: Bacteria > Bacillota > Clostridia > UBA1381 > UBA1381 > RGIG1988. The sequence continues at coordinate 1,708 of JAZNOH010000012.1, read as the reverse complement.
ACTGAATGGGGATTATTTGATGCAATATATAAACCTGAGGAAATCTCATCTGTCGAACTTGAATTTGATTATCGTCAGGAGGAGACTGTCAGATTTAAAAATGCTGATGAAATAAAAGAAATATATGATTTTGTTTCGGAAGCCAAGCTGATACAACGAGCAGAAAACAAATATGATTTTAATGTTCGACTCATATTCTTAAATGCTGACGGAAAAAGAATTCTTGACTTTTCAGGGTCCAGACAAACCAACATCCCAGTTCCAAGATTGCTTAGTGCAGAAATTAATAAATATAAATTTAAATATGGACAGAATATCCCAGAAGGTGCTATTGCCGAAACTTACGAAATATATTAAAAAATATTGACAATAAGCTTATAAAAGGTATAATATTAATGTGATTATGTCATAAAGGAGTTTTATTAATTATGAAAACAGAAAAGAATATTCTGATTGCATTTATATTAAATCTGTTGTTTTCGGTTTTTGAGTTTGTTGGTGGAATTTTTACAAGCAGTGTTGCTATTGTTTCAGACGCTGTTCACGATATGGGAGATGCCCTTAGTATAGGAATATCATATTTTCTTGAAAAAAAGAGCAAAAAACAACCTGATGAAATTTTCACATACGGATATGCAAGATACTCAGTTATCGGAAGCGTTATAACAACCCTTATCCTGCTGTTCGGCTCAGTTATGGTTATATATAATGCAATACTTAGAATTATTAACCCTGTTCCGATAAATTACAGTGGTATGATTATATTTGCTGTTTTCGGTGTAATAGTGAATTTTATTGCTGCATATGTCACCAGAGAGGGAAATTCTCTAAATCAGAAAGCTGTTAATCTGCATATGCTTGAGGATGTTCTTGGCTGGGTAGTTGTACTTATCGGTGCAGTTGTGATGAAATTTACTGACTTTTGGATAATTGACTCTCTAATGTCAATTGGTGTTGCACTATTTATATTTGTTAATGCTTTTAAAAACCTCAAAGAAGTTCTTGATTTGTTTTTGGAAAGAGTGCCCAAAAATATTTGCGTTGATGAAATAAAAGAGCATATTTTAAATATTGATGGCGTTTTGGATGTTCATCATATACACATCTGGAGCCTTGACGGACACAATAATTTTGCAACAATGCATATTGTTTCAAACGAATGTCAAAGAGAGTTAAAGGAAAAAATAAGAGAAGAGCTTTTAGAGCACGGAATCAATCATGCGACTCTTGAATTTGAAAAAGATGGCGAGCATTGTGAAAAAAAACATTGTCACATAGAGCATAATGAACACAGTGGACACCATCATCACCATCACCATTAACTAAGGAAGCCTCACAAAAGAGGCTTCCTTTTTAGTATTTTAAAATTTTAAACCAAAACTATTGACTTTTCAATATTTTTGTGTTAGAATGTTTTGGTGTCATAGGGGTATGATGTAATGGTAACATGCCGGTCTCCAAAGCCGTGTCCCTATGTTGCAAATACTGCATAATAAAAACTTAATATGGCGCTCTTTAGGGGTATGATGTAATGGTAACATGCCGGTCTCCAAAGGCGTGTCCCTATGTTCGTATGGTAACTCAATAAAACTTAATATTTGCTTTTTAGGGGTATAGCTCAGTTGGTAGAGCATCGGTCTCCAAAACCGAGTGCCGTGGGTTCAAGTCCTACTGCCCCTGCCATACAAAGTGGCTCAAACACTGTGTT
>JAZNOH010000011.1:0-3964 GCA_045580715.1 Clostridia bacterium | reverse complement strand
TTCGGATAAATTCTATAAGATAAATGAGAAGATAGGGAAAAAGCAATATCTTGTTCCATATCTTATGTCAAGTCATCCGGGAAGCACATTACACGATGCAATCTCACTGGCTTTATATTTAAAGAGGAATGGAATAAATCCTCAACAGGTACAGGATTTTTATCCAACACCGGGAACAATATCGACCTGTATGTTTTATACAGGGTTAAATCCATTTACAATGGAAAAGGTATATGTTCCCAAAACACCAAAGGAAAAAGCAATGCAAAGGGCGTTGTTGCAGTACAGAAATCCTGATAATTATAAGCTGGTTTGCGAAGCTTTGAAGCTCGCTGGAAGAACTGATTTGATAGGATATGGAGCGGGTTGTCTTGTAAGACCGCCAAAAAATGAATGGAGGAAAGAAAAGGATGGCAAAGATTTTAGACGGAAAAATGGTGTCACAAAGAATAAAGGACGAGTTAGCTCAAGAGGTAACAGAGCTAAAGGCAAAAGGAATTAACCCAGGCTTAGCAGTCATTATTGTTGGTGATGACCCTGCAAGCAGAGTTTATGTCAATAATAAGAAAAAGGCTTGCGAGCAGATTGGGATATATTCAGAGGAATATGCTTTGAGCGAAGAAACAACCCAAGAAGAGCTTTTAAAATTGATTGAAAAGCTTAATAACGACAAAAAAATAAATGGTATTTTAGTACAATTACCCGTGCCAAAGCATATTAATGAGGAAACAATAATAAATGCGATTAAACCTGAAAAGGATGTGGATGCATTCCACCCTGTGAATGTTGGAAAAATTATGGTTGGTAATTTCGATTTTGTCCCTTGTACTCCTGCAGGAGTTATGGAATTAATTAAGGAATCAGGAATTAGCGTAGAGGGAAAAGAGTGTGTTATTGTCGGAAGAAGTAATATTGTCGGAAAACCTCAGGCAATGCTTTTATTACACCAAAACGGTACTGTTACAATTTGCCATTCAAGAACGAAAAATCTTAAGGAAAAGACCTTGCAAGCCGATATCTTGGTTGCTGCAGTCGGAATTCCTGAATTTATTAAGGGAGATATGATAAAGCCGGGCGCAGTTGTGATTGATGTTGGAATAAACAGAATTGCAGATAAAAAGCTTGTTGGCGATGTGGAGTTTGAAAGTGCCCAAAAGGTTGCCTCAGCTATAACACCTGTTCCAGGTGGAGTTGGTCCGATGACTATTGCAATGCTAATGAAAAATACAGTTAAAGCAGCGCTTATTCAACAGTAAAAAGAGGTAGGAGTTTGTGGACAAGAATAGTCAAATTCATAAAAATCATAGAGAAAGAATGAGGCAGAAGTTTAAAAAATCACCTCAAAGTATTTCTGACCACGAATTATTGGAAATGCTTTTATATTACTCTATTCCAAGAATTAATACAAACGAGCCGGCACACAATCTTTTAAAGCTGGGAAGAAACAGTTTGAAAAATGTGTTTGAACTTGACTCATCGCAGATTAAAGGCATTGATAAGCTTGGGGAGAAGAGTGCCGAATACATTTCTTTGATTAGGGAAATATATAACCGCATTGAGAAAGAAAAGATATGTAACCCGAAAACCAAGAAACTAACTACTCAAAATATAAAAAGTTATTTAATAGGGGAGTTCCTTGGATATGAAAAGGAAATGTTTTTGATGATTAGTGTTGATGTTGATTGTAATATTATAAATAAGCACATAATTTCAATCGGCTCTGAATCGTCATCAATGGTGTCAATTAAAGAGATTGTCAGAAATGCAGTCACGGATAAAGCAAAATATGTTTTTGCGGCACATAACCATCCAAACGGTCTTTTAATTCCGTCGGACAGCGATATTAATCTGACAAAGGCAGTGTGCGAAGCGCTTGCATTGGTGGAAATTCCTGTTATTGAACACTATATTGTTACTGACAAGGATTGTGTTGGAATAATAAAGAGTTGTAATTTGTTTGGAAAAAGAAAAAATGGCTGATTAATCAGCCATTTTTTCTTTTTCCAAACAAATTACAACTCTTTATTATTCCAACACAATCCTTGTCAGTAACAATATAGTGTTCAATAACAGGAATTTCCACCAATGCAAGCGCTTCGCACACTGCCTTTGTCAGATTAATATCGCTGTCCGACGGAATTAAAAGACCGTTTGGATGGTTATGTGCCGCAAAAACATATTTTGCTTTATCCGTGACTGCATTTCTGACAATCTCTTTAATTGACACCATTGATGACGATTCAGAGCCGATTGAAATTATGTGCTTATTTATAATATTACAATCAACATCAACACTAATCATCAAAAACATTTCCTTTTCATATCCAAGGAACTCCCCTATTAAATAACTTTTTATATTTTGAGTAGTTAGTTTCTTGGTTTTCGGGTTACATATCTTTTCTTTCTCAATGCGGTTATATATTTCCCTAATCAAAGAAATGTATTCGGCACTCTTCTCCCCAAGCTTATCAATGCCTTTAATCTGCGATGAGTCAAGTTCAAACACATTTTTCAAACTGTTTCTTCCCAGCTTTAAAAGATTGTGTGCCGGCTCGTTTGTATTAATTCTTGGAATAGAGTAATATAAAAGCATTTCCAATAATTCGTGGTCAGAAATACTTTGAGGTGATTTTTTAAACTTCTGCCTCATTCTTTCTCTATGATTTTTATGAATTTGACTATTCTTGTCCACAAACTCCTACCTCTTTTTACTGTTGAATAAGCGCTGCTTTAACTGTATTTTTCATTAGCATTGCAATAGTCATCGGACCAACTCCACCTGGAACAGGTGTTATAGCTGAGGCAACCTTTTGGGCACTTTCAAACTCCACATCGCCAACAAGCTTTTTATCTGCAATTCTGTTTATTCCAACATCAATCACAACTGCGCCCGGCTTTATCATATCTCCCTTAATAAATTCAGGAATTCCGACTGCAGCAACCAAGATATCGGCTTGCAAGGTCTTTTCCTTAAGATTTTTCGTTCTTGAATGGCAAATTGTAACAGTACCGTTTTGGTGTAATAAAAGCATTGCCTGAGGTTTTCCGACAATATTACTTCTTCCGACAATAACACACTCTTTTCCCTCTACGCTAATTCCTGATTCCTTAATTAATTCCATAACTCCTGCAGGAGTACAAGGGACAAAATCGAAATTACCAACCATAATTTTTCCAACATTCACAGGGTGGAATGCATCCACATCCTTTTCAGGTTTAATCGCATTTATTATTGTTTCCTCATTAATATGCTTTGGCACGGGTAATTGTACTAAAATACCATTTATTTTTTTGTCGTTATTAAGCTTTTCAATCAATTTTAAAAGCTCTTCTTGGGTTGTTTCTTCGCTCAAAGCATATTCCTCTGAATATATCCCAATCTGCTCGCAAGCCTTTTTCTTATTATTGACATAAACTCTGCTTGCAGGGTCATCACCAACAATAATGACTGCTAAGCCTGGGTTAATTCCTTTTGCCTTTAGCTCTGTTACCTCTTGAGCTAACTCGTCCTTTATTCTTTGTGACACCATTTTTCCGTCTAAAATCTTTGCCATCCTTTTCTTTCCTCCATTCATTTTTTGGCGGTCTTACAAGACAACCCGCTCCATATCCTATCAAATCAGTTCTTCCAGCGAGCTTCAAAGCTTCGCAAACCAGCTTATAATTATCAGGATTTCTGTACTGCAACAACGCCCTTTGCATTGCTTTTTCCTTTGGTGTTTTGGGAACATATACCTTTTCCATTGTAAATGGATTTAACCCTGTATAAAACATACAGGTCGATATTGTTCCCGGTGTTGGATAAAAATCCTGTACCTGTTGAGGATTTATTCCATTCCTCTTTAAATATAAAGCCAGTGAGATTGCATCGTGTAATGTGCTTCCCGGATGACTTGACATAAGATATGGAACAAGATATTGCTTTTTCCCTATCTTCTCATTTATCTTATAGAATTTATCCGAA
>JAZNOH010000010.1:0-16000 GCA_045580715.1 Clostridia bacterium | reverse complement strand
AATGCATATAATCTATATGTTAGTGAAAATATAAAAAAAATCAAAAAAGAGTTAATAGGTATTATTCTTTTTGATGTAGATGATTTTAAAACAATCAATGATACAAAAGGTCATCTTGCAGGTGATATAGTATTAAAAAATGTAGCCAAGAATATTTCTGGAATTTTTCCGAAACCTCAACATAGAGTTTTTCGTATAGGCGGAGATGAGTTTTCAGTTATAACTGAAGGAATTTCCGAGGGTGAAATTATAGAGCGTTTGATTGTTTTAAGAAAGCGTCTTGAAATGGATGGAAATATAAGTTTGTCAAAAGGATATTCGATTATTAAGGATAATCCAGAAGAGGCATTTAAGTATGCAGATGAAATGCTTTATGCAGACAAGATGTCTAAAAAAAAGCATAGTGTTATCTATTAAAAATACTTATAGTTATATTATTTTATCTTGTCAAATAAACCGAATGATTTTATCATTCGGTTTTTCTTATAGTGATATTTATGAATTATATAGACTTTAAAGAATAAGTATGATATAATACGAATAATCTTTTTTATTATGGGGTGGGAAATTTATGTTAGATTTTACATACTATGCGCCGACCAAGGTGTATTTTGGAAGAGATAAGCAAAAAGATGTCGGTAAAATCATAAGTGATTATGGTTACAAAACAATTATGATGCAGTATGGAAAGGAAAGCATCAAAAAGAGTGGACTTTATGATGATGTTATGAAATCTCTTTTGGATAATGGAATAAAGGTAGTTGAAATGGGAGGCGTTGAGCCTAATCCGAAACTGTCATTTGTTCGTGAGGCTGTGAAGATTGCTCAAGAAAACAATGTTGAATTGATTCTGGCAGTAGGTGGAGGAAGTGCAATAGACTCATCAAAAGCAACTGCGCATGGGGTTATTAATGAATGTGATATATGGGAGATAATCACAAGAAAAAGAACATCTGTTGGAGCGTTACCTATTGGATGTATATTAACTCATTCTGCTGCAGGCAGTGAAATGAGCGCATCTGCAGTTATAACAAACATTGAGCAAAATATGAAAAGAGGATTTGGTTCTGAATATAACAGGTGTAAATTTGCCATCTGCAATCCTGAACTCACTTATACTGTTTCGAAATATCAGACAGCTTGCGGAATTGTTGATATAATGGCGCATACTATGGAAAGATATTTCACAGTATGCGAACCGACAGAACTGACCGATAGAATTGCAGAGAGTGTTTTAAAATCAGTCATCAACGCAGGTAAAGTTGTTATAGAAAAACCTTGTGATTATGAAGCCCGTGCAACTATAATGTGGGCATCAAGCTTGTCGCATAATGATTTAACAGGCTGTGGCAGAGAAAACGCTTTGGCGGTTCATCAGCTTGAACACGCACTAAGCGGTGAGTATGATTATATTTCTCATGGTGCAGGGCTTGCAGTTTTGTTCCCAGCGTGGGCAAGATATGTTTACCACAAAAACACTTCACGATTTGCACAGTTTGCCCGCAGAGTATGGGATGTTGTTGAAGAGGACGATGAGAAGGCTTCTCTTTTGGGTATAGAGAAAATGGAGGAATTTTTCAAACTGATACAAATGCCTCTAAACTTAAGAGAATTCGATATAGATAAGAATTCTATTGATAAATTAGCAGATTTATGTACCTTTGGAAAAACACGCACAATAAAGAGTTATATAGAACTTAACTATGATGATATAAAGAATATTTTTAATAGTTGTTACTAATAATATGCTATAAAATCAGCAATTAATTGGTGCCTTATGCATATAAAATAAGAATATTAAAAAAAATGCTTGCAAAACCAAAAAATGTGTGTTATACTATTAGATGGCTTGTTATGAGCTAATAAAATCTTATAAGGAGGGGAATACCGTGAGAGAAGGAATTCATCCTGATTATAAGCAAACAACAATTAAATGTGCTTGTGGTGAAGTAATTGAAACAGGCTCAACAAAGGAAAATATTCAAGTTGAAATTTGTTCAAAGTGTCACCCATTCTACACAGGTAAGCAAAAACTTGTTGATACCGGTGGTAGAGTTGAGAAGTTCAACAAGCGTTTCAACAGAAACAAATAATAGGTTGTTTTGCTTGGAGAGTGAACCCAAAGAGGTTTGCAAAAAATTAAAATTTTATTTAACCTATAGCTTGGATAACCGAATCACCAACGGTTTCTCGGCATAAGGGGATTATTAATCATAGGAGGTGAAAACCATGACTAAAGAGAGAAAGCAGGAAATTATTGCAACATATGCAACTCACGAAGGAGATACAGGTTCTCCTGAAGTTCAAATTGCTCTTTTGACTGAAAGAATCAATCACTTGAACAACGAACATCTTAACGAGCATAAGAAAGACTTCCATTCAAGAAGAGGTCTATTGATGATGGTTGGTAAGAGAAGAAGCCTACTTCAATATCTTAAGTCACAGGATATCGAAAGATATCGTAGTTTGGTTAGCAAATTAGGACTTAGAAAATAATAGAGCATTAAAGGCAAGCGGGTTGCTTAAGGGTTATTCGCTTGCTTCTTTTGCAATATATGAGGGAACAGAGAATTATTTAGCAAATAAGCAGAGCAGCTGTTATAACAGATGTTGTGCCTATCTGCTAAAATAATATCGTTTCCTCCCAATTTACAAAGAAAAGGAGAAAAACAAATGTTGAAAACTTTTGAAACTACTTTAGCCGGCAGAAAGCTGGTTATTGAAACAGGGAAAATGGCGATGCTCACAAACGGACATTGTTTGGTTCGTTACGGAGATACAGTCGTAATGGTGAATGTGACTGCATCAAGAACACCAAGAGAGGGAGTAGATTTCTTTCCTTTGAGTGTTGATTATGAAGAAAAATTATATTCAGTTGGTAAAATTCCTGGAGGATATGTTAAAAGAGAAGGTAAGCCATCAGAAAAAGCAATTTTGACAAGCCGTGTTATAGACAGACCTATAAGACCTTTGTTCCCGGCAGATTTAAGAAATGATGTTTCTGTTGTTGCAACAGTTTTATCTGTTGAGCAGGACAACCCGCCTGAAGTTGCTGCTATGATTGGTACATCTATTGCACTTTCTATCTCAGATATTCCGTGGAATGGACCAATAGGTGGTGTTTGGCTTGGTTTGGTTGATGGAGAATATATCATAAACCCAACAGTTGAGCAGAGAGAAAAGTCACAAATGCAGGTCACAGTTGCAGGAACAAGAGAAAAGGTTGTTATGATTGAGGCAGGCGCAAACGAAATTGAAGAGGATGTTATGCTCGAGGGTATCAAGTTTGCTCATAAGCATATTATCGAAATTTGTGATTTCGTTGAGTCTATCCAAAAGGAAATAGGAAAAGAAAAATTCAGCTATGAGGCTCACACAGTAAATCAGGAAATATGGAATGCAATCAAGGCTATGTCCTATGAAAAAATCCAGTATGCATTGGATACTGATGATAAGAACATCAGAGATGAGAGAATGGGTGTTATCGAGGATGAAATCTTAGAGGCACTTTCAGAACAATTCCCTGATATTTCTGAACAGCTTGGTGAAATCCTTTATAAAATGCAAAAAGAGATTGTAAGAGCTTGGCTTGTTCAGGGAAGGCGTGTTGACGGAAGAGGTCTTGATGAAATAAGACCACTTGCAGCAGAGGTTGATTTATTGCCAAGAACTCATGGTTCAGGTATGTTCACAAGAGGACAGACACAAGTATTGACAGTTGCAACATTAGCACCTTTGGCTGAAATGCAGAAATTAGATGGTATTGATGAGGATGATACAAAGAGATATATGCATCACTATAACTTCCCATCATATTCAGTAGGAGAAACAAGACCTTCAAGAGGTCCTGGAAGAAGAGAAATCGGACACGGTGCATTGGCAGAGCGTTCATTAGTCCCTGTTTTGCCGTCTGAGGATGAATTCCCATATTCAATCAGAACTGTATCGGAGGTATTGAGTTCAAATGGTTCAACATCACAGGGTAGTGTGTGTGGTTCTACATTGGCATTGATGGCTGCAGGTGTTCCTATAAAAGCTCCTGTTGCAGGTATTTCCTGTGGTCTTATCACAACAGAGGATGGATTTACAACAATGGTTGATATCCAAGGGCTTGAAGATTTCTATGGTGAAATGGACTTTAAGGTAGCAGGAACAAAGAAGGGTATCACATCTATTCAGGTCGATATCAAGAACGATGGTCTCCCATATGAGGTTATTAATGAAGCTTTCCAAAAGACAAAGAAAGCAAGAAACTATATAATTGATGAAGTATTGCTAAAGGCTATTCCGGAGGTAAGAGCCGAATTATCTCCTTATGCTCCAAAGGTTAGCACAATGAAGATTGACCCTGATAAGATTAGAGAAGTTATCGGTCAGGGCGGAAAGGTAATCCAGAAGATTGTTGCTGATACAGGTGCTAAGATCGACATTGAGGATGATGGAACAATCCACATTTTCGCAGTAAATCAGGAATCAGGCGATGCTGCAAGAAGTGCTATTGAGTTGATTGTTAAAGAACCCGAAGTTGGCGAAATTTATGAAGGTATTGTAAAGACAATTCAACCATTCGGCGCATTTGTTGAAATTCTTCCTGGAAAAGATGGTCTATGCCACATTTCAAAGCTTGCTCATAAGAGAGTTGAAAAGGTTGAGGATGTGGTAAATGTTGGTGAAACATTGACTGTAAAAGTAATGGAGATCGACGAAAAGACAGGCAAAATCAGTCTTTCTCATAAGGATACAATCGCTAAGGAAGATGAATCCAAAAAAGAGGATTAATAGTTAAAAGAGAGTGTTTTTAAAAAACACTCTCTTTTTGTTACAAAAACTTAAAATAAAATTACATAAAACCTATTGGCACGAACTTAAAATTATTGTATAATAAATATGATAAGGTTGAGAATATTATATTTTGTTTGGAGTGAGAGCATTGGAAAGAATATTTGATTATTTAGGCAAATTTATTCAGCTTATAAAAGTAACCGACATAATTGACATAGTTATTGTAGCTGTACTTATTTATCAGATATTAAAAATGATTAGAGAAACAAGAACAATGCAGTTAGTTAAGGGAATTGCGATTTTGCTTGTAGTTTTGCAAATAAGCACATGGCTTGACTTTACGGTAATTAATTATATACTAAGAAACATAATGCAGGTCGGACTGTTTATGGTTGTTGTTATCTTTCAGCCGGAACTCCGTAGTATTCTTGAAAAGGTTGGTCATTCAAAGGTAGGAAAGCTTATTGATTTTTCGGCTATTCAAATGGATGATGAGAAAGTGGAAAAGGTTATAGGTGAGCTTGTTTCGGCAACGGTTAATCTTTCTCAAACAAAAACAGGTGCATTGATTGTTTTAGAGAGAGAAACGAAATTAAGTGATGTCGGAGATACAGGTGCAATTTTAAATGCCGAGATAACAGCAGCGTTGTTAGAAAATATTTTTGTTCCCAATACTCCATTGCACGATGGTGCAGTAATCATCAGAGATGACAGGATATATTCAGCAGGGTGCGTTTTGCCGCTGACTTCAAACAAAAATCTTTCAAGAGAGCTTGGGACAAGACACAGAGCTGCAATCGGAGTTTCAGAGGTATCTGATTGTGTGGTTTTGGTTGTCAGTGAAGAGACAGGAAAGATATCTATTGCTATAAACGGAACTCTTACAAGAAATCTTAATGAAAATACTTTGAAAAATGCGATAGAAAGAGCACTCCTAAAGCCTGCTAAAAATTCTTCTAAACTTGATATAATCAAATTAAGAAGGAGGAATAAAAATGAAAGATAAACCAAGTCAACAAAAACTTTTCCAAAAAATAGTTTCTGTTTTTGCAGCTTTGGTGTTATGGCTGTTTGTTACATACACTGAGGACGCATTGATGGATATAAATGTAAATTCTTTAGCTGTTAATATGGTTGGGGAGCAAAAGCTTTTGTCAAAGGGACTTATGCTTGTTGATAAAAATTCTGTAGAAAAGGCATCTGTAACTATTCGTGGAAGACGAGGAGATTTGATATCGGTAATGGACAGTGTTCGTGCCAGTGTTGATTTATCCGGAATTGAAAGTGCGGGGCATTATGACCTCACACCTGTTTTTGATATTCCTTCGAGCACCGTTTATGTTTCTAAAAGAAACACCTTGAGTGTAGGAGTTGAAGTTGAGAAAGTATTTGATAAAACTATAAGTGTATCTGTTGTGCAGGGTAATGCTGATAAAAACAAAAATTATGTTGTAGAAACAACACCTGCGCTTGATAAAATAAAAGTTCGTGGAGCCAAAGAGGATATATTAAAAATTGGCAGAGCAACATTATATGTTGATGTTTCCTCTGTAGCTGATGGTGAAGAGGTTTCTGTGGCCCCTGTTTTCGAGGATGCAAATGGTGAAAAAATAGATATAATCAATGAAATTTATTGTGATGTCAGTGAGATAGGTGTTGTTAACACTCTATATCCTAAAAAAAGTGTTGATGTGAAGATTGATTTTCCTTATGAGCTGAATGAAAAATACTCATTAGAATTAATTAGTCAAAGCTTTGATAAGGCAGATGTGGGGATTATATCTGAATCTGGAGAAAGTGTTAATATCATAAAAGCCAGCTTTAAGAATTCAATGAAAATTACACAAGGAAAGCAGAAGTATACACTTGAATTGAACGAATACAACGGAATTTACATTCCTGAAAAAAATCGTAATATTGAGGTTGAAGTAAATATTACAGAAAAATCAATTAACTAAAGAGGTATGATTAGATGCGAGACATAATTATAAGAGGAAATTCGATGGATGGGGCAATAAGAGTGTTTGTTGCAATTACAACGGATTTGGTTAATGAAGCTCAAAGAATACACAAAACATATCCAACTGCAACTGCTGCATTAGGAAGGACGCTGACTATTTCAGCGATAATGGGAGCAGGGTTAAAAAATGAAACCGACTCAACAACCATACAATTTAAAGGTGATGGGCCTTTGGGTAGTATAGTTGCAGTTTGTGACAGCAGTTCGAGGGTGAGAGGATATGTTGTTAATCCATCTGCAGACCCCAAAAGGAAAGAAAATGGAAAGCTTGATGTCGGTGGTGCAGTAGGAAAAGGATATTTAAATGTAATAAGAGATTTGGGTATGAAAGAGCCGTATGCAGGTCAGGTACCGATTGTAAGTGGTGAGATAGCAGAGGATATGACATATTATTATGCTACAAGTGAGCAAATTCCGACTGCAATAGCATTGGGAGTTTTGGTAAATCCTGATATGAGCGTTAAAGCATCAGGAGGATTTATGCTGCAGCTTATGCCTGAGGCAACAGAAGAAATGGCAGCAAAGCTTGAAGAGATAATGGCACATCTTCCTCCTATTACTGATATGATTGATAATGGCATGAGCGCAGAGGATATACTGTTCACAATCACAGAAGGCTTTGATATGATTATGGAAAATAAGGCTATAACCCCTAAATATGAGTGCAAATGCTCAAAAGAAAGAATGGAAAAAGCATTAATTTCGATTGGTAAAGAAGAATTGGAGTCAATTATTTCTGAACAGGGAGAAGCAGAGCTTACTTGTCAATTTTGTGATAACAAATATAAATTTGGTAAAAGTGAACTGATAAATCTTCTAAATCAGGCAAAATAATAAATAATTTAATAAAAATCTGAAAATATAGAAATATTTGTTTAAAAATAAGAATAAAATACTTGACAACTTGATAAAAAACATATATAATTAGAACGATGTCTATTTTATATATGATAGACGATATGACTATTAAACTATTGGGAGGTGCAGAAAGTGAAGAGAACTTATCAACCTAAAAAAAGACAGAGAAGCAAGGAACATGGCTTCAGAAAAAGAATGAGAACTGCATCAGGCAGAAAGATTTTATCAAGAAGAAGAAGAATCGGAAGAAAGAAGCTTTCAGCGTAAAACAAATAAGCAGCGAGCGAGGCGAGAAGTATAGAGGCATATGCGCTCTGACTTTTTGCCTTTTTTGTCAAAATAGGGGATTTATTTAAAAAACCTTTAATTTATGAAACAAACAGGCGAGAGAATATGAAAAAAACCAAGTCCATTAAATTAAATAAGGATTTTAAGAGGCTATATTATCGCGGAAAAAGTGTTGTTCGTGGTAATGTGGTAGTATATGCATTAAAAAATCGTAATAATGCAAATCGTTTGGGTATTACCTGTGGGAAGGCAATTGGAAAAGCAGTTCGCAGAAATCGAGTTAAGAGATTGTTAAGAGAAGGGTATCGTCTTTTAGAGGACAGGCTTTTAGCCGGATATGACATTGTTCTGGTTGCAAGAACGAGAGCAATAACCTCAAAGCAAAAGCATATTATAAAAGATTTGGAATTTGCTTTTTCCCAATTGGAAATGTTTGTTAAGAATGAAAATATTGTTGATTAAAGTAATAAAATTTTATCAAAAATGCATTTCTCCATATAAGGGATCGGCGTGTTGCCGATTTACTCCGACCTGTTCGGAATATGCCATACAAGCTATTGAAAAATATGGTGTTATCAAGGGAATGCGAAAAGCTACTTTTAGAATTTTAAGGTGTCATCCGTTTTGCAAGGGTGGATATGACCCGTTAGATTAAATTTGGAGTGAAGATAATGTTAAATTTATTTGAAATAATAACTATACCATTGGGATACATAATTGATTTGATATACAGGGTAGTTCAAAACTATGGTTTGTCAATCATTATATTCACAATAATAGTAAAGCTTTTATTATTACCATTGAACATTAAATCGCAAAAGGCAATGAGAAAACAACAAAAAATTCAGCCTATTCTTGTGGAGCTACAAAAGAAATATGCAAATGACCAACAAAAGCTTCAACAGGAAATGATGAAGCTGTATAAGGATAATGATATCAGTATGGCAGGCGGTTGTTTGCCTATGCTTATTCAATTACCTGTTTTAATAGGTCTTTACAGAGTTATTCAGGCACCTATAAAATATTTGCTTCATGTTAATATCACAGATGTCGGCGTTGTTGATAAGATTAATAACATTGTGGCATTGATGAGTGAAAAGTTTCCTCAGGAAATTGGCTCATATGCAACTATGGGTGCAGAAAAATTGTTTAAGAACGCACAAATTCAGCTTGCAACCTGGAGTGAAAAGGTGCTTGACGCAGTTGATGCGTGGACAGTAAACTTTGATTTCTTAGGACTTAATTTGTCACAGGTTCCGTCAGCAGGCTTTAGTGCTTTGACAAAAGGGGATTTTTCACAAATGGGAACAATAGCCCTCTTGATAATTCCTGCACTTGCTGTTTTAACAACCTGGCTTTCTACAAAGCAAACACAAAATATGTCAGGTCAATCAAATCAGAGTGAGAATGAACAAGCTGCTCAGATGGGAAAATCAATGACTATGATGATGCCTATTATGACAGGCTTTTTCACCATCAGTCTTCCATCAGGAATGGGTATATATTGGATAGTTTCCAATGTATTGCAAATGATTCAGCAGAATGTTTTAAATAAATATTTTGATTCAAAAGGAGATGATTTCGTTGTCAAAGTACGCAACAAAGATACAAAAAAGCGCAAAAAGCGTTGAAGAAGCTAAAGAATTGGTATTAGCTGAATTAGGATTAACAGAAGATGAGGTAGAGATTTCTACTGTTGAAGAAGGTACAAAAGGCTTTTTGGGACTTGGCTCAAAGGAAGCAGTTATTGAGGTAACAGTTAAAAATGCAGATAGCTATAAGGCGAAGGCATTTTTAAAACAAATATTTGAGGATATGAATCTTGATGTAAATGTTGATGTTACATCAGAGGGAAATGATTTAAACATCGACCTTTCAGGAGATAATATGGGTATTATCATTGGAAAGAGAGGGGACACTCTCGATAGTTTGCAATATTTGACATCATTGGTTGTTAACCATAAGAGAGATGAATATTGTAAGGTAACAATTGATACTGAAAATTACAGAGAAAAGCGTTATACTGCTTTGATTGCATTGGCAGAAAGACTTGCAGATAAAGTTATTAGAACAGGAAAGAAATACACATTAGAGCCAATGAATCCATATGAGAGAAGAATTATTCATTCAACCTTGCAGGCAAAGGACGAAGTGACAACATTCTCAATTGGAGAGGACCCATACAGAAAGGTTGTTATTGCGCTTAAAAATGCACCAAGCAAGACAACATATCATAAGAAACCTTCATTAGCAAATTATCCTCATCCTAAAAAGCAACCAAGTTATGAGAACTTTGAAAGCTATATAAAGGATAATGGGTTATCTGAAGATGAATAATATTCGGGGGTAAGAGGAAATGTCAGGACATTCAAAATGGAGTACAATAAAGCGTAAAAAAAGCGCTAATGATGCTCAAAGAGCAAAGATATTTACTAAAATTGCAAGAGAAATTGTTGTTGCTGTTAAATCGGGTGGACCAGACCCTGATAATAATTCAAGCCTTAAGGATGCGATTGCAAAGGGCAGAGCAGCAAATATGCCTAATGACAATATTCAAAGAACAATTAAAAAGGCTGCAGGAGATACTGACACAGACAATTATGAAAATATCACATATGAGGGTTATGGACCTAATGGGGTTGCAGTAATTGTTGAAGCCTTGACAGATAACAGAAACAGAACTGCTGCAGATGTTCGTCACGCTTTTGATAAATTCGGTGGTAATATGGGACAAACAGGCTGTGTTAGCTTTATGTTTGACCGAAAAGGTATGATTATCATTGAAAAGGCTATTGTTGATGAAGATACAATAACAATGGATGCATTGGAAAGCGGAGCAGAGGATATAAGTGTTGAAGAGGATTGTTATGAAATAACAACAGACCCTGCTGATTTTCATGCAGTCAGAGATGCGCTCGAGGCAAAATATGAGCTTTCTTCTGCTGAAATAACAATGGTTCCTCAAACTATGGTTGCATTAACTGATGAAGACCATATTACAAAGATGCAAAGAATGATTGATGCGTTAGAAGACAGTGACGATGTTCAGGATATATATCACAATTGGGATATGCCTGAAGATTTATAAAAATTTCTTCATATCTTGACTTTTTTTCTCGTTTATGTATGAGCATACACGGCACTCGAAATAAAAGCCAACATATTTTGAAATTTTTATAACTCTAACTAAAAATAAGCAAGGCAGGAGTTTTAGACTCTTGCCTTTTGTTAGATGGAGGGTAATATGGATAACAGAAAAAGATTTGAAGATATATTTAAAAACTCAATAAAAAGAGCAGGCGCGGATAAGATGTGGGAATATTTAACTTCTTCTGCCTCTGATTTCTTTATTGCACCTGCAAGTGCACGCTTTCACGGAGCATATGAGGGTGGGTTAGCAGAACATAGTCTTAATGTGTATGATTGCCTGTGTGACTATGTAGAAAGAGAAAGGGCAAAGAGTCTTTATAATATGAATTTTAGCGAGGAGACGCTGGCAATTGTTTCGCTTTTGCACGATGTTTGTAAAATCAATTGCTATAAACCTGGTTTTCGTAATGTTAAGGATGAAACAGGCACATGGATAAAAGTCCCTACTTACGAATTTAATGATGAGATGCCATATGGTCACGGAGAAAAATCAGTATATATTATAAACGGATATATGCGCTTATCTCGTGAGGAAGCTTTTGCAATAAGATACCATATGGGTTTTTCGGGAGTTGAAGACGCGCGTTCTGTCGGACAAGCTTTTGAAATGTATCCATTAGCTTTTGCTCTTTCAGTTGCAGATATGGAGGCTACATATTATATTGAAGGAAAAAAATAATGTGAAATTCTTAAGAAATTGTTACAAAAAACGATTAAATTTTTATTATTCCACGGAGATAATTATTAAAATTTTTAAAAAAGTTAAAAACTCTCAAACATAGTATTTATGCGGTGTTTGAGAGTTTTTGTTACAAAAAAATTACAAAAATTTTAAAAAAATAGGCCAAAAACCTTGACATTTTGGTATTAGTATAGTATAATATTTGTGTAATAATTGAGTAATAAAGAGGAGAAGATATAATGAGAAACTTCAAACATACGCTTGCCGCTATGCTTGCAGTAGTGATGATCGGAACGCTTGCAGTTAATCAAGCATCAGATATTTCAGCTGCAAAGGCAAACAAAATGGATGATGATAACGAATATTTATCAGTATCGGAAAATAACAAAAACGAAGAACAAGAAGCAATAGTAATAGATGAAAAAACTATTGAACCTGTAGATTTTAAACACTACATCCTGGACATTGAAAAAGAAAGACTTGAAGACTTAAGACCATTTGAGCCTGTTGCAGGTTATGTTATAACAACAACAGGAAATCTTAATATCAGAGCAGCTGCAAGCATAGACTCTGAAATTCTTGGAAGTATTACATATGGTCAGATGATTGATATTATCGAGGAAGAGGATGACTGGTATGTTATTCCTCATGGAGATAATGGTCAGATTGGATATGTTCTAAAAGAGTATGTAACAACTTCATATGATGAAGCAAAAAGCATTCTGTTAGAGAGTGTGATGTATGAAACAGGTGTTGTTAAAGTTGATGGCAGTGCACTTAATATAAGAAGTGGTGCTGGAACAGACAATACTGTTATAATTGATCAGGTTGCAGACGGTGACCCTGTAGTTGTAATTGAACAGGTAGAGGGTGATTGGCTTAAGGTATATTATGGAGATAACTATGATGTTGGATATGTAACATCTCAATATGTAAGCCTTGGCGGAATGGTTAGCCGTGAGGATGTTGCAAAGAAGAGAATTGACAGAATTAATGCAATTTCCAAGACAGGTATAATCACAAAAGCAACCGAGTGTAAGAGTATGCCAACTGATAATGCATCAGTTTATAAAAATTTTGCAAAAGGTGACACTTGCTTGATTGTTGACACAGGTTCAGAATGGACTAAGGTTGCTTATGGTGATAACAGAACAACAGGATATGTTAAGTCAGCTAATGTTATGTCAAAATCTGCTTATGATAATTTGAATAAGCAGAAATCAAAGACTTCAACTAAGGCAAAGTCAACATCTGTTAGCAATGCTAATCCTAAATCAAGCTCAAAGGGTCAGGCAATCGTAAATACTGCTAAAAAATATATTGGTGTAAGATATGTGTATGGTGGAACAACACCATCAGGCTTTGACTGTTCAGGTCTTGTTCAATATGTTTGCAGACAAAATGGAATATCAGTAAATCGTACATCAAGATCTCAATATTCTAATGGTGTCGCAGTTTCAAAGAACAATCTTCAACCGGGTGATTTGGTGTTCTTCTCTAAGGGAAGCGGAATTTCACATGTGGGTATCTATGCCGGTGGTGGTCAGGTAATCCACGCACCAAGCCCAGGTAAGAGAGTTTGCAGTATTGCATTGTCAAAGATTTGCAGTTATTCAAATTATGTTGGTGCAAGAAGAGTATATTAATAATAAAAACTCCGAATTTATATTCGGAGTTTTTTTGTTGAAATAAATAAATTTATGTGGTATAATTGATGCATACAGGGGGATATAAAAATGAAAACTTTAAAGAAAATTTTGCCGATTATTATAATTCTGGTGGTTATTGCTTTTGGATATTCTTTTTTTTATATAGATGGACAAGAAATTAAGTTTGTAGATGAGCTCTTGGAAGCAAAAACTGTTACGGTTATTGTTATGAATGAAAAAAATGACGATCCAAAAGTTGAATATGATTTGAATAGAAAACAGATAAAAAATTTAAAAAAACTTATAGAGGAAAATACATATACTCGCCGAATGTCGTCGACAATCAGTGGAGTATTACCTGACAAAAGGTACATGATATTTGCAAATTGGGATGACAATGGTCAAAAACATCTGCAGATAAGTTTACTGGGTGGTGAATACATACAGATTTTGGGAGAATATAGAAGCAATTATCATAAGATTAAGAGTCCTGATTTTGAAAGTGAACTTATGTCAATTCTTGGTGATATATGATCTGAATATATGGGTGTGTATTATTGAATTGAAGTATAATGTTTTTAGCCCTGACTTGACACGAGCATGGCAAAGAGTAAAAAATGTCACGATAAACAAAAAGGAAAAGCACGCCCAAAGCGTGCTTTTTTTTGATATTTAGTTTTACCACAGTTGTGCATAGAGCATTTCGATATCCTTTAAGGAAGGAACCTTGGGATTTGTATTCGTGCATTTATCAAGCATGGCGGCTTTTGCCATTGCAGGAATCTGGGCAAAATATTCAGATTCTGTGCATACGCCCGTTTCGGAAATAGAGAGTGGCATATCCATCTCTTTCATCATAAATTGACACCAGTTTGAAAGAGCCCTTACGGTGGTTACGATGTTAAAGTTCTGTAAGCCAAGAGTTCTTGCTACAGTAGCATATTTTCGAACATGTTTAGGATAATCGGTCTTAAGCTTTGAATATTTATCAATATCACTGTTATATTCAATAATATGCGGAAGGAGCATTGCATTTGCTCTGCCGTGTGGGATATGAAATGTCGCACCAAGCTGATGTGCCATACTGTGATTTATTCCTAAAGAAGCTGTGTTAAAAGCAAGACCTGCCAAGCAAGACGCAACATGCATTTTCTGGCGAGCGTGCGTATCGTTGTTGTCAAGATAAGAGCGAAGCAGAAATGAGCCTGTGATTTCTATTGCCTTTTCTGCAAGAGCGGCAGAAAATTCGTTGTTGTTTGTGCTGACATATGACTCGAGTGCGTGTGTAAACACATCCATACCTGTGTCTGCTGTGATTGCAGGAGGCACACTTTTAACAAGATCTGCATCGAGAATTGCTTCATCAGGAAGCAATGAATCGTTAGCAAGAGGAATTTTTCTGTGATTTTGTGTGTCGCTGATAACTGAGAAAGATGTAACCTCACTTCCCGTACCACTTGTAGTGGGTATTGCGATAAGAGCAGGGCGTGGATACGCGGAGTCTGCTTTAGATGCAACCTCTCTAATGGCTTTTGCAGAATCAATTGCAGAACCCCCACCAATAGCAATCAAAACATCTGCCCGGGCAGAAAGAACCGCACCGACCCCTGCAGAAATTTTTTCAATAGGCGGATCAGGAATCACATCATCAAAAATCTCCCATTCAATATTTGCCTGTTGAAGGCGCGAGGTGACAAGATGCACCATACCACTTTTTACAACATAAGGGTCAGAAATGATGAGTGCTTTTTTATATGGAATATCAGAGAGACGGTCAAGAGACTTTTCTCCAAAATATATATGTGTTTTAATATCAAAATGATTCATTGTTAAACATCATCCTTTAATCCTAAGTTTGATAACATTATAACATAAATAATGATATATAGCAAGATTTGTTTTAAAAAAATGTATTGTATTCTATATAAATTTATAGTATAATCATTACTATAGAATAGTGAATTAACATAAAGAAAGGGTGGATTGAGTGAAAGACATTTTGAACGAAGCATATGATATGTGTTTTAAATATTCAGAAGCTGGTATTTTGGCATCATATATTCCTGAATTATCCAATGTGAAAAAAAATCAATTAGGAATCAGTATTGTGTCAGGAGATAAGATGGATTGTGTTGGAGATTTCAAGAGTTCTTTCACCATTCAAAGTATTGTAAAACCTTTTATATTAATGTTGGCCCTAAAGGATAAGGGGATAGATTGTATATACGATACTGTTGGTGTAGAAGCAACGGGAAAACCATTTGATGCTTTTAATTACAGCGACCAGGCATTAGAAAAGGAAAATATTAATCCGATGATAAATGCAGGTGCAATAACTCTTTGCACATTGATAGATGGCAAGGATTATAATGAAAAGTTTACGAGATTATTGGACTTGGTAAGAAAAATTTCTAAGAATCCTTGTATGGATATTAATAAGGATGTTTATAGTTCAGAAAAATCGACAGGAAACAAAAACAGGGCTTTGGCGTATATGCTAAAAGCGTACAAGCTTATTTCAGGTGATGTGGAAGATATTTTAGACTTTTATTTTAAAGCTTGTTCCATTGA
>JAZNOH010000009.1:0-27647 GCA_045580715.1 Clostridia bacterium | reverse complement strand
AAACACAAAAAAAACTCATTCACAACCGCTTATGCCTATGATAGACAGTGCCTTAAAACAAGCAGAGCTTGAAATTTCCGATATTGATTTGATTGCATCAGCAAATGGACCTGGCTCATGTACAGGTTTGAGAATAGGTGTTTCGGCAGTCAAGGGAATTGCTCATGCTATGGATATTCCCGTCGTTGGAGTTAGTATCTTAGAGGCAATGGCATATAATCTGCCATTTTGTGAATATATAATTTCACCTATTTTAGATGCAAGGCGAAATCAAGTATATAATGCTGTTTATGAATGGATTGATGGCGAGATTAGCGAGATTTTCTCGCCAAGGGCTTTGTCGGTTGATGAACTTATTGATGAGCTTTTAGCATTGGATAAAAAAGTTGTGTTCTTGGGTGACGGAGTGAGCGTGCACAGGGAATATATCAAAGAAAAGCTTGGAGATAAAGCAGTTTTTGCACCTGTTAGTGCAAATGAGCAAAGAGCATCAGGTCTTGCAGCAGCTGCAAAAAAACTCTATGATGAGAAAAAAGCAATCTCTTGCTATGAACTTGCACCGATTTATCTTAGAAAACCACAGGCAGAGCGTGAAGCAGAAGAAAGAGAAAGGATGGAAAAGGAACAATGTTAGCAATTGGATGTGACCACGGAGGATTTGAATTAAAGGGACATATAATCAAACATCTCGAGGAAAAAGGAATTGAGTTTAAGGACTTTGGATGTTATGATGAAAACAGCATTGATTACCCTGATGTTGCAAAAACAGTTTGCGACTCAATTAATAATAAGGAATGTGAAAATGGAATTTTGATTTGTGGAACAGGGATTGGAATTTCCATTGCAGCAAATAAAATAAAAGGTATTAGGGCAGCGCATTGTCACGATATCTATTCTGCTGAAATGACAAAGCGTCACAATAATGCAAATATTATTTGTATGGGTGGCAGAGTTATTGGAAGAGAGTTGGCTTTTAAGATTGTTGATGCATGGTTGGGGGCAGAATTTGAGGGTGGCAGACACCAGACAAGAATATATAAAATTCATGCACTTGAAATATAAGAAAAGAGGAATAGCAAAGCTATTCCTCTAATTTTTCTTCTGAAAAAATATAGTTTCCGTCTTCTGTTTTATGAATATTTAGTAAAATCTGTTCTTCATTTATGTTCACAATACAAACCCATCCGTCGTTTGTCTTTATGATATCTCCGTGATTTGCACTGTTGTGATAGGTTTTTAAATAGTTTTCCACTGCTTTATGCTGGTCATAAAATCTTGGAACATTAAAAATTCCTTTACCCTTTATAAAGCCATACATTAGGGCGGCACCTGCACCAAGCAGGGCTGCTTTTTTTGGTGTCATTTTTTCTTTCATATCTTTACACCTCATTATGATTTATGGTATTGGTTATATACATCTCTTTTCGAAACATTTCTGTCTAACGCAGTTTGTTTAATTGCATCTTTAGAGCTCATACCCTTTTTTATATAGATTTCTATATGTTCAATCAAAGATAATTCACTCCACCATTCTTCTTCTGTTTTAATTTCTTCCTCGGAGCATCCGTCGACAATAATAACATATTCACCCCTTGGCTTATCCTCATTAAATTTTTCTATAGCCTCACCAAGAGTAAGCCTTAAAACCTCTTCGTGCAGTTTTGTCAGCTCTCTTACCAATGCGATTTTTCTGTTTTTGCCAAATACCTCTGCCATATCTGAAAGGGTGTATGGGAGTTTATGGGGAGCTTCATAAAATATCATT
The DNA here is from genome assembly GCA_045580715.1 of Clostridia bacterium. GTDB lineage: Bacteria > Bacillota > Clostridia > UBA1381 > UBA1381 > RGIG1988. The sequence goes on along the minus strand of JAZNOH010000009.1, from coordinate 25,882 downwards.
GTGTGAGTGTCTTTTGCTAACGATGTAAGATGTTCTTTTCTGTGTCTTTTGTTTACCGATAAAAAGCCTTCAAAGGAAAATCTTTTTGTTGAAAGCCCTGACAGAATAAGAGCATTTATAAGTGCAACACAGCCTGGAATTGATGTGACATTTATGTCATTTTCTATGCAAAGCCTAACCAGGTCTTCTCCAGGGTCGGAAATTGCAGGTGTCCCTGCATCTGAAACAAGGGCAACATTTTTGCCCTCTTTTAATAGGGACACTAAATATTCGCCTTTTTCGTGTTTATTATGCTCGTGATAGCTTGTGAGTTGTTTTTTTATGTTAAAATGGTTTAATAGCTTTAATGTTACTCTTGTGTCCTCGGCAGCAATTATATCAACAAGCTCCAGAGTTTTTATAAAGCGCGTTGACACATCGGAAAGATTGCCGATTGGTGTGGCACAAAGATAAAGTGTTCCACTCATTAAATTTCTCCTTTATTTCCTCTTAAATGACCGTAAATTTCTTTTAATTCATCTGTTTCTTGCATATCTTCATCATATAATATTAACGGTTTTTGCACATTAATATCGCTTTTTGCTCCATACAATCCCTCAACCAAAACTAAAATTGGCGGGGAAGAGATGTTTTTGTGAACAAATCTCATTCGTTTTGGCTCTAATTTATATTTTCTCATAAGATACAATAGTTCAGCTATTCTTGTCGGACGATGCACCATCGCAATTCTGCCTGTTGTTTTTAAAAGCTCGGAGGAAGCTTTTATTATATCCTCAAGAGTGCATAAAACCTCATGACGAGCTATTGTTTTTGAATCGGTTTCGTTTTTAATGCTGTTTTTTAAATATGGAGGATTACAGGTTATTAGGTCAAACTGTCTTTTTCCGAGAATTTTAACCGAGTCCTTTAAATCTGCACATATTACCGAAATATTTTCTGATAGTTCATTAAGCTCTACCGATTTTTGTGCCATTTGTGCCATATCTTTTTGAATTTCAACAGCAGTGAACTTTCTTGTCTTGCTTTTTCCATATAATAAAAATGGTATAATACCTGTGCCTGAGCATAGGTCAAGAGTGTTTTCAGATGGTATATCCTTTGCAAAATCGGATAACAAAACTGCATCTGTGCCAAATTTAAACCCATCTTTTTTTTGTATTATTTTTAGCCCGCAAAGCTCTAAATTATCAAGCTGTTCATTCTCTAAAAGCTTAATTGACTGCATAATAGAATTTTCCTCCCTGTGCATCAGATAAATCAAGCTTTGAAAGTTCTGTGCCAATGCCGTCAATCACGCAGGTTTGCATATTTTCTATAACAAACACCTTTAGTCCTAATTCATTTTTTAAATACATATCAAGTCCATAAAGCATTGCTCCGCCGCCTGTTATCAAAATTCCGTCATCAGTTATATCCGAGATAAGTTCAGGCGGGGTGTCTGTGATGACTGTTTTGATTAAATCACAGACTTGTATGAGTGAAGAGGACAAACATTCTCTTATTTCTTCGGAATTGATGCTTATAAATCGTGGAAGACCGTTTGTTGCATCACACCCTGAAATATTCATTGAAGTAATTTTCTCCATAGGGAATGCACATCCAATTGTCTTTTTCACATTTTCAGCTGTCTGGTAGCCGATATTTATGTTATGAGTATTTTTAATATACTTTATTATAGCCTCCGAAAAAGAGTTACCTGCAGTTTTAATCGATTTGCCGACTACAGAACGCCCAAGAGATATTGATGAAACATCTGAGCGACCAGCACCGATATTTGCTATTAACATACCTCTGGAGAGTGATATATCGCAACCTGCACCGATTGCAGCAGCGATCGGGGAGTTGATAAAAAACACTTCCCTTGCACCTGACAATCTCAAAACTTCAGTAATTGAGTGACGCTCAACATCTGTTAAGTCAGACGGAACAGAAAGCATAATCCTTGGTTTTAAGACAGTTTTTTTATAAACCTTTGAAATAAAAGTTCGTAGCATTCTTGTTGCCAAATCAATATCGGAAACAACTCCATTTTCAATGGGGCAAAGTATCTTTGTGAATTTTGGGTTTTTGCCTATCATTTCATATGCTTCTTTTCCGATTGCAATAAGCTCGTTTGTTCTTGTGTCAAGCGCAATATATGATGGCTCATCAAGAACTACACCCTTATCTTTTATGTAAATCAAAGTGTTATGAGAGCCAAAATCAATTCCCATGTCCTCTGAAAGAGTGGAATTTAGTAAGCTTTTAAAATTTGTACGCATATTTTTTGCACTTCCTCGTCAGTTATTTTCTCTTGCATCAATATAAACTGTGTCGTCATTATCATCATTTATTTTCCAAACAGGTGTCAATAAAACACTCTCGTGAAAGGTTCCGAATTCAGGAACTAAGTAACCAAGCTTTATGCTGGAAATTTTTGATGCGCCTGATTTTTTGTTCATATATTCAACCAAAACTCCTGATATACTTTTTAACTCGACAATGGAGGGGTTTTGTTCGCTTATATTATACCAGCTTCCGTAAAATGATGTAATTCCGGATTCACTCATCTGGAGTGTTACACCAGTTTTGAAGACAGGGAGACTATCTATTTCTTTATTAAAGGATACTTTAATAATATTATTCTCCTCGGTTATTTTTTTCTCTGATTTTTTAGTATCAAAGCCAAGCTCGTCAAGATATTTTTCACTAATTTTTAAAGCGTTGGATTTGGTGATTTTTTCTTTATATAAGACATTACCCTCTGATGAAACAGCATTAAAATAATCGCCACGAAAGGTAATTTCACCATATTCGGATTTATATTTATCAGGGTTAACCGATATAATCTCGCCACCAATAACAGAATTTGAAAAGGTCTTATAGTCCGAAATCACATTATCAACATAAAGACTGTTGGCAGTTGTTTTTTTGGCGCTATCTGAAACAAGCTTTTCATCAACTTTTATATCCTGTGTTGCTAAAAGTGAGATTATTGTATCTGTCATTTTGGAAATTCGTTTGTTATCGGAGATTTCCTCATACACAATATAGGAAAGAAGAGATAGATTTACAAGTATCAAAAATGCAATCATAATTGATTTTACCTTGCTCCAATTCATTCTTTATCACTCTCCTATTATAACATTATCAACATTAACTATCCACTCGGCATTTTTTTCGCCTAATTCGGTATCATCGTTATAACCGATATACATTTTATTAATATTAATCTCATTCATTGATTTTGAGTATTCCAAAATTGCAAAATCAAGCGCCTCTAAAAATTCAAATGGCTTTGTTTTGTTGGTTGTTACCTCATAGCTTCTTATTAATTGTCTATAGCTTTTTAACTGACCGTTCTCAATTTTTGCTTCTACTGCATGAGAAAGCTTTTCGGAATTAAGGTTAACCCGTAAGCCGCCTGCAATATAATCAAGGGCAATTATTCCGTCTGGCAATGAATGAGTTTTTGAAATGCTCATTGCATTTTCGTTTTTGATTGTCCTGTTAACACCATCTGCAATTGAGGCAACAGTTGTTAACATGGAATACTCATCAAGCACCTCTGATGATGAGGCAGTTTTTTCATATTCTAAATAACCGTTTTTATCAATTTTTAAAGTTGCATTGTTTTCAACAAAAACAGTTGTTCCTCCTGCCTGAGTATATCTGCTCATTGTGTTTGGATTCATTTCGAATATTTTTAAAATATTATCCAGTATACTCTTATCTAAAACAGGGTTTTTAGATATTACTGTTGGATATTCCCGAGCACTTGAATAAACCTGTATTAATGGGTTAAGAGTTGTTTTTTGTGCTCCGAATGGCTGGTCAAATTTTAAATCATACGAATAGTTTATAATCGGATGATTACCCTGTCTTGATTCTATGCACTCACCCAATTTCATAACAAGTTCTTCACTGCTTTTATTCACATTGATTTTATAGAATAAATCATTTTCTATATCTGCAAAATAAACGCAGGTTTTTGGGGAATAGGAAATGGCAACATCGGAAAAGGTGTTTAAAATTTTTGTCGTTGCCGCATAATTTGTACCGATTAACCTTGCAAAAAGCTCGGCACTATATTCTGCAGGGTATTCTAAATAAACTGAGCTTGAATTAAGAGCAGAATAAAATTCATCTCTTGAAATCTGATTTGTTGGAATAGTATTATCCGAAAGTGCCTTTTGCAAAACAATATAAGCCTCTTCCAAAATTGGATTAAACTCTGAGTCAGCAGGGTTTAGAGAAAGCCTTGTTGTTTGGTCGCCAGTGTTAATCACAATTTTCTCGGGCGACAAAAAGCGACTTTTGTAGATTGTGTCATTATCAAAAAAGCTTTTGATGTTCTGGTAAATGCTTGTTATTTCCCAATTGCTTATATTAGAAAAAAAATTATAGCCGGATGGCCATAATTTTCTCTCAAACAATATTCTACTACCCAGAATAAAATTCATGGCTATCAGGAACACAAGCAATAAATTTTTTATTCGTTCCTTATTCATAACTTTCCTTTCAAATTATTAACGGAAAAAGTTCCTGATTGTTACTGTCACACTCTTTAATCTGTCTATTGTGCTTTTTTTAATTTTATCAATATCAATTCTGACTGCCTGTGAGCCTTTCTGATTTTCAGCAGTAACCATAAAGATATTTGAATTGTCAGGCAAATCTACAACAACGCTATAAAGTCCGCTTGCACCGATATAGGTTTCGTTTTTGATAATTGTGCAAGTATCTGTTGAAGGATTATACTTATACACCTTTATTTTTGTTCCTTTTTCTCCTACTGCAGAAATTGTATATGTTCTGTCAGAGGTTGAAGCAGAAAGGGATTCCGGTCTTTTTATGTATATGATATTTGTTGAATTGCCCTTTTCAGTTAATGAAATTGTATTTCCAAAATCAGCGTAACTAATGCAAGGAACTATTGATGACAATGTTGCGCATAAAATGATGGATGTTATTAATTTCTTAAACATATGCATACCTCCTTAAAATGTTATATATGGAAATTGAGAGAATACCTCAATTATATTTTTGTATATACATTATACCATATAAATGTTACAGAGCCATTACTACAGTCTAACATTATATTACAAAATAGGAAAGGTGATAATCACTTCTGTACCTTTGCCGAATTCCGAATTAATTGTTATTGTTCCGCCGATATTTTCAATAATTTGCTTAGAAATTGCAAGTCCTAAGCCTGTTCCGCCTGTGTCGCGGCTTCTTGCCTTGTCAATTCGGTAAAATCTTTCAAAAAGTCTTGGGATATTTTCCTTTGGAATACCAATTCCGTTGTCGATTACCTTAACAAAGGCATCATTATAAAGTTTTCCTGAAACCAAATCAATTTTTCCTCCGTCGGAGGTGTATTTGATGGCGTTTGAAACAATATTTATGATAACCTGCTCCAATTTATCACGATTGCTCTTGAAAACAGGCACTTCATTAATAGGCTTATATGTAATTTCCTGATTTTTCTTCTTTGCAGTAATATACATCTTTTCAATGACACCGTCTAAGAGCACTTGCAAATCAATGTCATCAGGCTCAATTACTTCGTTTTGTGCCTCGTCAAGCTTTGATAATGTCAACAAATCCTTAACAATTCTTGTCATTCTGTCTGCTTCCTTGATTATAACTGACAAGAATCTTGATTGTAAATCCTTATCATTCATAGATTCGTCCATAAGTGTTTCTGCATAAGATTTGACAGTTGTCAAAGGAGTTCTTAATTCGTGAGACACATTTGACACAAATTCTCGTCTTGAAAGCTCTAATTTTTCCTGATTTGTTATATCATGCATAACAACCAGAACTCCGCTTATTTTATTATCTGTTTCAATTGTAGCATAATTAAGCTTTAAATATCTGTCATTAAAATTAACAAGTCTTTCAGGAGAGATCTCGTTTTTTATATATATAAGGTCACCTAAGGTTATGTTTGCTTCAATCTTTTTGAAGAACTCATCAAAGGTGATGGTGTCAAAATCTTCGCCAGACATAAACTTTTGTGCTTCGGGGTTTGAGAGGATTAGTTTCCCTGATAAGTCAAAAGCCAATATACCGTCTGTCATATTGAGAAGAATTGTTTCGATTTTAGTCTTTTCTTCATTTACCTCAATAATAGTTTTTTTAAGCTCCTGCGACATAAATCCAAATGAATTGGAAAGTCTGCCAATTTCGTCATTTTCCTTGGATATTTCCATTACATCAAATTCGCCTGCAGCAAGCCTTTCAGCTCTTTTTGTAAGATTAATAATAGGTACACTTATAGTTTTTCCCAATAAGTAACCAATTATAACAGACACTAAAATAGCCAACAAAAGTGACTCAATAACAATTACCAAGACATTATTGGTTATAGAGTTAAGCTCTTCTTTTGTATCTTTAATGTAGACAATATAACGATTATTCCCGTCAAGATTGACAGGAATTGCGTAGTCCATATAATTTTTATCATTATTTACAATATTGCCTGTTTTTCCGGACATTGCCATTATTATATTATCGGTTTTATTAATTTCCGAAACCTTTGAGGTATCCGATGTTAACAAAACATTGCCTGTTTTGGCATCTAATATACTATAAAATCTGTAGGTATCAATTCCGAGAGGCCCTATGTATGACGATACTGCCGACTCAACGCTTTTTAGCGGCTCATCGCTTTTTGCAAGCTGATTGAGGTCATAAACAAACTTTTCATTAAAAACTTTGTCCATCATAACGAAAAACTCTTCGTTATAAAAATTAACAATATTCACAACCATAAACGAGCCTACGATGGTTATGAGTGAAAGCGTCAACAGAACAAAAACCGATACAATTTTATACTGTATGCTTTTAAACATTTATAATCACGCCCTGTTGAAATAGTAGCCAACGCCTCTTTTTGTAATAATATATCTTGGGATACTTGCATCGTCTTCAATTTTTTCGCGAAGTCTTCTTACAGTTACATCAACTGTTCTGACATCACCGTAATATTCATATCCCCATACCTTTTCCAAAAGATTTTCTCTTGTGAATATCTTTTCAGGCTGCATAGCAAGGAATTTTAACAGCTCAAATTCTCGCAAAGTGATGTCAACAACAACATCTCTTTTCTTAACCTCGTATCTTTCGGTGTTAATAACAAGGTCACCTGATGTTATAACTGCGCCGGCTTCATTTGAGTCCGCAGTTTTGTCTATTATCATTCTTCTCAAGTTTGCCTTAACTCTTGCAGTTAATTCACGAACAGAGAATGGCTTTGTCATATAATCGTCAGCACCAAGCTCCAAGCCAAGCACCTTGTCAACCTCTTCTTCCTTGGCAGTAAGCATTATAATCGGAACTGATGACTTTTCACGGATTTTTCTGCAAACCTCAAATCCATCCATCTTAGGAAGCATGACATCAAGCAATATAAGGTCAGGGTTTTGAGAAAGAGCAAGCTCTAAGCCTGTTGCTCCGTCAAATGCTTCTAACACAGTATATCCTTCCTTTGAAAGATTAAATTTGAGTATTTCCACTATTGGTTGTTCATCGTCGATAACGAGCACTGTTCTTGTATCCATTTTTTATCTTTCCTTTCAGCCTTTGTTTATTTTAATAAATATGAGTATTTATTATATAATGAAACTCCATCGTTAATTTCTGAATTTGAAAATCGTTCTTTTAAGTATGCTTTTAATTCTCTTTTTTCAGGAACTGTCAGTCCGCCCTTTAAGAGTCCTAAAACATATGCTATATCTATCCTCGAAGCATAGGAAACTCCTTTTTTAAAGTCGGAGCTTTCAACATTGTCTTTAATATAGCTATATGTATTTTTATATTCATTTTTTGGTTTTACAGGTTTGGGAGGTTCTTCTTCGCCCTCAACCAGCTCATCATCGGGAGTTATTCCTGACAGAGCCTCATCTATCAAATCCTCAGAGATGTCCTCAAGTTCGAATTCTTCGATAAATTCTTCGTCAGTTATTATCTGTTCAATTGCATCTGTTATAACCTTTGAATTAGGCTTTATTACAAATTGAAAAACTGCAATAGCTGTTGCAACAAAAATAACAATTAAGGACAGAAGAACTATGAGAATTGTTTTTATAACCTTCTTTTTGTTCATCAAACTACCTCATTCATAAAAGATAATATTATACTTAATTCTATTATACTATAAAAATCAAAATAATTCAACAAAAAAATATAGGTATTATAAACAAAATTAAGTGATATTTTTTAGTTAAAGATAAAATCATTTGTATCTTATGAGCATTGTGGCAAGCAAAATGAGTAAAATGGAAAAATTATAGATTGTAAACTGAAGCATGTATTGCTTGATTTTTCCAGGCTCGTGCTTAGAATACTGGCTTAGAGTAATAAGGCTTGCAAGGGAGGAAATGGGTGTGCCTGTCCCTCCTATATTTACGCCTATCAACAATGCAGGATAGTTCATAGTAAAGTGCGACAATAAAACTGCACTTGGAACATTGCTGATTATCTGACACGACAAAACTGATACTAAAAGAGTGTTTTTATCAATCAAGGAACCAACTACATTCTTAACTGCATCAATTCTTGCAAGATTTCCTGAAAAAATGAAGAATGCACAAAAGGTTAAAAGTAAACCATAATCAACCTCAACTAATGCATCCCTGTCTAAAAACAGCATTGAAATGGTTATGATAATAACTCCCAACATAAATGGAATTATATCAAAAACTACTGCGATTGAAAGTGCAAAAAGTATTGAATAAATAATGGTTTTGTCCTTTTTAAGCTTTATGTCTGCTTCGCTTTTAGAAAGTGTCAGGGGTTCTTTTTTAATAAAAAGACAACATATTGTTATGAGTGTTACTGATATTATAAATGGTGGGAACATAATTTCAAAAAACTCTTTTGTCGGAATATTCATATAGGAATATAAATAAAGATTCTGAGGATTTCCGAATGGAGTCAGCATACCTCCAAGGTTTGCAGAAATATTTTGCATTATAAAGGTGAAGGACATTAATTCTTTGTGATTGGTTTGTGACAGAACAAAATATCCTAAAGGTAAAAATGTTATGAGCGCCATATCGTTTGCAATCAACATAGAGCCTATAAATGTTATGTAAACCAAAGCAAGAACTGCAGTCCGTGTGTTTTTAAAGATACAAACAATTTTTTTTGCAACTATCTGGAAAAAATATATGTGCCTTAAGGCACAGACAACTGCCAATGCACAAAATAAGCAAGCTAATGTTTTAAAATCAAAATACGAAAGATATTCCTTGTCGATAGGGACAAGGAATATCGTGATAATGGCTAAAAACCAAGCTATTGTAAAGATTATGTTTTTTCTGATAAATTGCATTACTATGTTCATTATTTTTCCTCTTTGTGATTGTAAATCTCGGCCGGAACAGGAACCTGTTCGAGCATAATATCCTTTCGTGCTTTAGCGTTATATTGTGCATAATATTTGTGTGTAACCTCAATATTTTTATGTCCTAACAATTCTGCTACCATTTTTATGTCAACCCCATCCTCTAAAAGCTGACAGGCAAAGGTTCTTCGAAGAGCGTGAGGTCTTGTTTTATCAGGGTTAGTTATTGAAACGGTTTTGCAATAGTTTTTTAAAAGCTTTTCAATTCCTGCAGTTGTGAAGCGTTTGCCGTTCCTGCTGATGAATAAAGCACCTTTTTCGACGCTTTGTCTTAGCTTTTCCTCACTTTTTAAGTATTCACTTATTGTTTCCTTAACCTGTTGAGGCATAAAGATTTCCTGTTGGTCGCCACCCTTTCTTGTGACAATAAATGAGTTTGTGTCAAGGTCTATGTCTTCAATATTTAAGTTAATTAACTCAGATACTCTTATTCCTGTTCCGAGGTAGGTTGTGAAAATGGCAGTATCACGAAGCTTTCTTTTTTTATACTCGGTTAAAAGTCTTCCCTCATAATATTTTTCTCCGTTATAAATGACATCTAACAAATCGCAGGTTTCCTGAGAAGTCAGTCTTTTTTTAATTTTTTGATGTAGCTTTGCAAAATCTACCTTATCGGTTATATTTTCCTTGATTTGCTCAGTTTTATATAAATAAATAAACATTCCCCGAACTGCCGACATCTTTCTGTTAATCCCGTAGGCAGAGTTTTTATAGACTCTTTTAATAACCTTTCCGCTAACGGTATGGGTTTCCTGTTCATATTCACGAAGATATGATTTAAAACGAATGAGGTCAGTCACCTTAAGATTGTTTATATCTTTTACAGTTATATTTTTTATGTCGTTGATATTATGTAAAACCTCTGATTTTAAATAGTTAAAAAATACACGGATATCAATGGCATATCCAATCTGAGTGTTTATGCTTTCGCCTGTATAATATTCAATAAGATACTCCGTCACAAAGTCGGGAAGCTGGTCTGTATATTCCCTAAGATATGAAAATTTTCTGTTAAGAGCCATAATATCACCTCCGATACGAAATAAATTATATCACGAATAAATAAATGTGTAAAGATAAAATTTAAGCAGGCAGTATTAATAAATATACAAAAAAATTTATAAAATTCAGAATTTTCTATTGACATTATTTAAAAATGATGTATAATAATGTCATATCTCGTTGAAACTTTCAGAATTTTAAAAGACTGAAGGTGAAGGGAACTCCGGAGAATCTCGTATAGAGTGCCGAAGGTGCAAGGCCTAAATGGGCCGAATCTCTCAGGCAAAAGGACGGAGTAGAAATATAGCTTTGTTATGCATTGCTGTTTCTACACGATAATCCGGAGCCGCTTTATAATAAAAGCGGCTGTTTTATTTTAAATTTATTTTTTCAGGAGGAAGAAAATGGAAAAGTTTTTGGAAGTTGTTGAGAAAATCAACAGCACAGTCAATGGTTGGGTATGGGGCCCTGTAATGCTTGTATTTTTAGTTGGTACAGGTATTTTCCTTACTTGCGGATTAAAGTTTATGCAGGTTGGTAAAATAGGTTACTGGATGAAGAATACCTTTGGTAAACTCTTTAAAAAAGAGAAGAAAGCAGGTAAAGAGTCAAAGGCAATTTCATCATTCCAGGCTTTGTGTACAGCATTGGGAGGTACTGTTGGAGTTGGTAATGTTGTCGGTGTGGCAACAGCGATTGCTGCAGGTGGCCCTGGTGCAATTTTCTGGATGTGGTTAGCAGCATTCTTTGGTATGATAACAAAGTATGCAGAAATCGTTCTTGGAATTTTCTATCGTAAAAAGAACTCTGACGGAGAATGGTTAGGCGGAGCAATGGTTTATCTTAAGGAAGGCTTCTCAGGTAAAAAAGGTTTAAAAACTCTTGGCTCTGTTTTAGGTGTGCTTTTTGCAGTGTTCTGTATTTTGGCATCATTTGGTATTGGTAATATGAGTCAGATTAATACTATTGCTGCAAACTTTGAGCAAACTTTTAGTGTTCCTGTTATTGTTACAGGTATAATTCTTTTGGTTCTTATGGCAATTATGGCATTGGGAGGCTTAAAGAGAGTTGCTTCAGTTACTGAGAAGGTAGTTCCATTTATGTCTATTTTCTATATTATTGGTGCAATCATAATTATCGCAACTAAGATTACAGTAATTGATGATGTTTTTGTTGCAATATTCAAGGGTGCATTTGGTTTTGATGCTGTTGCAGGTGGTGCTATCGGTGTGGTAATCTCCAAGGTAGCAAAGAGTGGTATTGCCCGTGGTGTATTCTCAAATGAAGCAGGTCTTGGTTCATCAGCTCTTGTTCACTCTGCAGCAGATGTTAAAGAACCTGTTAAGCAAGGTATGTGGGGAATATTTGAAGTATTTGTAGACACTATTGTGATTTGCTCACTTTCTGCTTTGGTTATCCTTTCATCTGGCGTTATTGACCTTTCAACAGGTCTTGTTGCAGCTGGATTTACTGCAGATAAGTCATCTGTATTGGTAACAGAAGCTTTTGTGGAATCATTCGGAAGCATTGGCGGATACTTTGCAACTATTGCAATTTTCTTCTTTGCAATTTCAACTGTTATTGGTTGGTTTGTTTATGGTTCAAAGGCTTGCGAGTTCTTGTTTGGTAAGATTGCAACAGTTGTGTATAAGGTTATCTTCGTATGCTTCGTTTTAGTGGGTGCAACTATGAATCTTTCACTTGCATGGGATATTTCAGACACATTCAATGGTCTTATGGCAATTCCTAACTTGATTGGTTTGTTAGTTCTTTCAGGTACTATATTCAAAGTAACCAAGAACTATTTTGCGAGATTAAAAGGCGAAGATGTTAAGCCAATTCTTTCTGCTTATGATGATATTCAGGCAGAAATGGAAGCAAAAGAGGACTGATAAAAAAATACTTATATGAAAATCTCAAGGAAATTTTCCTTGAGATTTTTTGTGTTTTTATAGAAAATATACATATTGAAAACAACGCTACTCTATGTTATAATAGGTGTATGGCAAAAAACAAATTTTAAATAATCAGGGGGTGTTGGAAATGAAGCTATATTATGATTTGCACATTCATTCTGCCTTATCGCCGTGTGGGGATAAGGATATGACACCCAATAATATTGTTAATATGTCGATTATAAAAGGACTTGATATAATTGCTGTAGCTGACCACAATTCATGTGGAAATGTTCGTGCAGTTATGCAAGTGGCTGGGGACAGACTTTTGGTTATACCTGCAATGGAGGTTGAAACGAGCGAAGAAGTTCATATGGTTTGTTATTTTCCCTCCATTGAAGCTTGCGAGAAAATGGACATTTTTTTAAAAGAACATATGTCAGGAGTTAAAAATCAGGAAAAAATTTTTGGTGAACAGCTATATATGGACTCGGAGGATAATATAATCGGAAAAGAAGAAAATCTTCTTGTGACGGCGACAGATTTGGATATTTTTCAGGTATCCAAAAAGACAAAAGAGTTTGGCGGTGTGGCAGTTCCTGCGCACATTGACCGTTCAAGCTACAGCATTTTATCAAATCTTGGATTTATCCCTCCTGAATTAGTGGTTGACACGGTGGAAATAACTGCAAAAAACCGTTTAAAAATGGAAAGGGAATATGGGGAAAAATATAATGTTATTTCCAATTCTGATGCCCACTATCTGGAGGACATAGCTGAGCCTGAATTTTACATTAATATTATGTCTAAAAGTGCCGAAAAAGTAATTGAATATTTGTGCAAAAGGTAGTAAATAAAAAAATTAATAGGCATTTATAGATTTTTGTGAATAAAAATGATATAATTAATGGGTATAATAGTTGGGTTTATGCTGATATAAATTGTTAATTATTTAACGAAATAAAATAGGAGGGCTATTATGGAGAAAATGACAGTGTTGCATTTCAACGGCACAAAAGAACAGGAAGCTGAATTAAAAGCAGTAATAGAAAGCCATAAGGATATGGAAGGTGCTGCTATTCCGGTGCTTCACAAGGCTCAGGAAATTTACGGATATCTTCCGTTAGAGGTTCAGGAAATGATTGCAGAGGGACTAAATGTTCCTTTGGCAGAGATTTATGGTATAGTAACTTTCTATGCACAGTTCTCACTATATCCAAAGGGTAAGTATCAGATTGCTGTCTGCATGGGAACAGCTTGTTATGTTAAAGGTTCAGGAGATATCCTTGACAAAATTAAGGAAAAGTTAGGAATTGAGGTTGGTCAGTGTACGCCTGACGGAAAATATTCAATTGATGCTACAAGATGTATCGGTGCTTGCGGACTTGCACCTGTATTGACAGTAAACGATGAAGTTTTCGGCAGACTTACAGTTGACGATGTTGACGATATTTTGAAAAAGTACGAATAATCTATTGATTAAGAGGGTGTCATTATGAAAGAAATTTCTTTGCATATTCTTGATATTATGCAAAACTCTGTTACTGCGAATGCTAAGTTAATTGAGCTTACAGTAATTGAGGATGAAAAAAATGATATTCTTTCTTTTTCGGTAAAGGATGACGGCAAAGGAATGAGCGAAGAGCTTTTAGAGTCGGTAACCGACCCGTTCACAACGGGAAGAACAACGAGAAAAGTCGGACTCGGAATTCCCCTCTTAAAGCATGCTGCAGAGTTAACAGGCGGAGGAATTTTAATAAAATCAAAGCTCGGTGAGGGAACTTTGATTACGGCAAGCTTTGTTTATTCTAACATTGACCGTCAGCCTCTCGGAAATATGGCAGAAACAATGCATCAACTGATAACCTCGTTTGAGGATGTGGACTTTATTTATTCACATAAGGTCGGCGATAAGGAATTTTTGGTTGATACGCGTGAGTTTAAAAAAATTCTCGGTGGAGTATCTTTTAAGGAGAATGCAGTGTCTTTGTGGATACTTGAATATTTAAAAGAGGGCGAAGCTGAGCTTTATAATTGATTAAATGTGCGTGTGCACAGAAAGGAATAGTATTATGAAGAGTTTAGCAGAATTGGAAGCTATAAGACAAAGGGTTTCTCAGGGCGTTACTATGAGAAAGGACGACCATGCTACAAGAATAGTTGTGGGCATGGCAACTTGTGGAATTGCAGCAGGTGCAAGACCAGTTATGAATGCATTTGTTGAAGAAATCGGAAAACGAAATCTTGAGCATGTTTCTGTTGTTCAGACAGGTTGTATAGGAATGTGCCGTCTTGAGCCAATCGTTGAGGTTTTGGTTCCTGGCGAAGAAAAGGTTACTTACATTAAAATGACACCTGAAAAGGCACAAAAGGTTGTTGCAGAGCATATTGTGAACGGCCGTCCTGTTAAGGAATATATTGTTGGAGAAAATGATTAATCGTTTGGTGATAAATGAAAGGAATGATTGAGAACATGGATATGGTTAGAGGTCATATTTTGTGCTGTGGCGGTACCGGTTGTACTTCATCAGGCAGTGAACTAATTATTAAAGAAATGGAAAAGCAACTTGCAGAGTACGGCTTGGACAAGGAGTTCAAGATTATCAAAACAGGTTGTTTCGGACTTTGTGCATTGGGTCCTATTATAGTTGTATATCCTGAGGGTGCTTTTTATTCAAGAGTTGAAGTTGGCGATATCAAGGAAATTGTTGAAGAGCACTTGTTAAAGGGAAGAATTGTTAAGCGTTTGTTATATCAGGAAACAATCAATGAAGATAATTCAATAAAGAGTCTTAACGAAACAAACTTCTATGCAAAGCAGATGAGAATTGCTCTTAGAAACTGTGGTGTTATTGACCCTGAAAACATTGAAGAATATATTGCATCAGATGGTTACAAGGCTTTGGGTAAGGTTTTGACCGAAATGACAAGAGAAGAAGTTATTGAAGAAATCTTAAAGTCAGGACTAAGAGGCCGTGGTGGCGGCGGATTCCCAACAGGTTTAAAGTGGAAGTTTACTTATGCTGCTGAGGGCGACCAGAAATATGTTGCATGTAACGCCGATGAGGGCGACCCTGGTGCGTTCATGGACAGATCAGTTTTGGAAGGCGACCCACACTCAGTTATTGAAGCTATGGCTATCGCTGCTTATGCTATCGGAGCCAATCAGGGCTTTATCTATATCAGAGCAGAGTATCCAATCGCAGTAAACAGACTTCAGATTGCTATTGATCAGGCAAGAGAATACGGCTTGTTAGGTAAAAATATATTCGAATCAGGCTTTGATTTTGATTTGGAAATCAGACTTGGTGCAGGTGCGTTTGTCTGCGGTGAAGAAACTGCATTGATGACATCTGTTGAAGGTAAGAGAGGCGAACCTCGTCCTCGACCTCCATTCCCTGCAAACAAGGGCTTATGGGCTAAACCTACTATGTTAAACAATGTTGAAACATATGCAAATATCCCTGTAATTATCAATAAGGGAGCAGACTGGTTCAACACAATCGGTACAGAAAAGAGCAAAGGTACAAAGGTATTTGCACTTGGCGGTAAGATTAATAATACAGGTCTTGTTGAAGTTCCTATGGGGACAACTCTTCGTGAAATCATTGAGGACATCGGTGGCGGAGTTCCAAATGGGAAGAAGTTTAAGGCTGCTCAGACCGGTGGACCATCAGGTGGATGTATTCCTGCTTCATTGATTGATACTCCAATAGACTATGATTCTCTTATGGCAATCGGCTCAATGATGGGTTCAGGCGGACTTATTGTTATGGACGAAGATAACTGTATGGTTGATATTGCTAAGTTCTTCCTTGAATTTACTGTTGATGAGTCATGTGGTAAATGTGCTCCGTGTAGAATTGGTACAAAGAGATTGTTGGAGATATTGACAAAGATTACTGACGGTAAGGGAACAATGGAAGATTTGGATAGGCTCGAAGAATTGTGCTATAGTATTAAAAATGGTGCACTTTGCGGACTTGGACAGACTGCTCCAAACCCTGTATTGTCAACATTACAATATTTCAGAGATGAATATGTGGCTCATGTTAAGGATAAGACTTGTCCTGCAGGAGTTTGTAAGGCACTTGCTAAATATGTGATTGATCCTGAAAAGTGTAAGGGCTGTAGTCTTTGTGCAAGACAGTGTCCTGTTAATGCAATCACAGGTAAGGTTAAAGAGCCGTTTGTTATCGATCAGGGTAAGTGTATTAAGTGCGGCGCTTGCCAGGCAGCTTGTAAGTTCGGTGCAATCGACAAGAAATAATTGAGGAAAGGAATGAATATGATGGTTAATTTAAAGATAAACGGTCAGGATGTTAGCGTACCTGAGGGTTCTACCATACTTGACGCAGCTCGTGAGGTTGGTATCAACATTCCTACCTTGTGTTATTTAAAAGACATTAACGAAATTGGTGCTTGCAGAATGTGTCTTGTTGAGGTTAAAGGTGCAAGAGGCTTGCAGGCAGCTTGTGTTTACCCTGTAGCTGAAGGGTTAGAGGTATTCACAAATTCGGAAAAAGCAAGAAAAGCAAGAAGAATGACTTTGGAGCTTATTCTTTCAAACCATGAGAAGAAGTGTTTGACTTGTATCAGAAATAAGAATTGCGAATTACAAAATCTTGCTGAAGAATTAGGTGTTGATACACTTTCATTCGAGGGTGAAAACATTCACTATGAAATTGATGATGAATCAACATCACTTATCAGAGATAACAACAAGTGTGTACTTTGCAGAAGATGTATTGCTGCTTGTGACAATCAACAGATTTCAGTTATCTCATGTGTGAACAGAGGTTTTGCTACTGAGGTTGGTGCTGCATTCAATAAGTCAATGGCAGATGTTGGTTGTATATATTGCGGTCAGTGTATCGTATCTTGTCCTGTTGGTGCATTGTATGAAAAATCATCAATCCCACAGGTGCAAAATGCTATTGATACTGAAGGAAAGCATGTTGTTGTTCAGACTGCTCCAGCTGTTCGAGCAGCATTGGGTGAAGAATTTGGCTTGCCAATCGGAACACCTGTAACAGGCAAGATGGTTGCAGCTCTTAGAAGACTTGGTTTTGATAAGGTATTTGACACAGATACTGCAGCAGATGTTACAATTATGGAAGAGGGAACAGAATTTATCGAAAGATTTATTAAACAGGAAAAATTACCTCTAATCACATCTTGCTCACCAGGTTGGGTTAAGTTCTGTGAACATTATTATCCAGAATTTTTGGATAACCTATCAACAGCTAAATCTCCAATGGAAATTTTTGGCGCTATTATAAAGTCATACTATGCTGAAAAGTCAGGTATTGACAAGAGGGATATTTATTCAGTTGCTATTATGCCATGTACTTCAAAGAAGTTTGAGGCTGCAAGACCTGAACACTCAACAAGTGGTGCACAGGATATTGATGCATCATTGACAACAAGAGAATTGGCAAGAATGATTAAGCAGGCAGGTATTGATTTTGCAAATCTTCCTGATGAAGAATTTGACCAGCCATTCGGCGAGGCAACAGGTGCAGGCGTAATCTTCGGTACAACAGGCGGTGTTATGGAGGCTGCTATCAGAACAGTTTACGAAATATTAGAGAAGAAACCTCTTGATGATTTGAATGTAACTGCTGTAAGAGGTCTTGAAGGTGTTAAGGAAGCTACTTTGAAGATTGCAGGCAAGGATGTTAAGGTTGCCGTTGTTCATGGAACAAAGAATGCAAGAACAATCTTAGAAAAAGTTAAAGCTGGAGAAAAGTATGATTTCATCGAAATTATGGCTTGTCCTGGTGGATGTATCAATGGTGGCGGTCAGCCAATTGTTGACTCAAAGACTAAGGCAACTGTTGATGTTAAGGCACTAAGAGCAAAAGCTCTTTACACAGAAGACGAAAGAGCAACATTGAGAAAGTCACACGATAATCCATATGTGCAGATGCTATATAAGGAATATTTTGGTGAACCTTGCTCACACAAAGCTCACGAACTCTTGCATACTCACTATCAGAAGAGATCAAAGTTCTAATATAAAAGGAAAAGAAGTCGGGATTTCCCGACTTCTTTTTTAGTGAATTTCTGTGTGACATTCAGTTAAGGCTGACATTTTTATGTAAATTAAAAAATGCGTCGGCAGAACCGACGCAGAAAAACGCTCGGGAACTGCCTGTCGCCAAACAAAACTTTAATACTCATCGTAATTACTCAGGTATAAAGAAACAGACCTTTGCGTTTTTACCGAAATAAAAAACAAAAGTAATCACAATAAATATTTAGTTTTGTTTGGCATTTTTATTTTAACACATAGTTATAAAAATTACAACCCCTTTTTTATTAAAAATTATTGTCGAAGTTCACAGAAAATTAAGAATTTATGTTGAATTTCCTTATTGACTAATAGTTTTAAAAGCAATATAATATAATAGGGTAAGAATGAATAAAAAACACGGAGGTGATATTCTTTGACTGATTTAATAAAGCTTGGAATTGATGTCGGTTCAACAACCGTTAAGGTTGTTTTAACAAATGAGGACAACAACATCATATACAGTGAATATATAAGACACTATTCTGACATTAAAAATACTGTGCTTGTGTTGTTATCTCATATAGAAAAGGAAATACATAACAAAAAAGTTGTAACTGCAATAACAGGTTCAGGGGGACTATTGTTATCAAAAATGCTTGGCCTACCTTTTGTTCAGGAGGTTATTGCAACAAAAAAAGCAGTTTTAGAGTATCTTCCCGAAACAGATGTCGTTATTGAGCTTGGTGGAGAGGATGCAAAAATTTTATACCTTTCAAATGGCTCCGAGCAAAGAATGAATGGAACCTGTGCAGGAGGGACAGGCTCATTTATTGACCAGATGGCAGTTTTATTAAAAACCGATGCATCAGGCTTAAATGAGCTAAGCAAGAACCACAAAGCAATATACAGAATTGCTGCAAGGTGTGGAGTTTTTGCAAAATCTGATGTTCAACCGCTTTTAAATGATGGAATCAGCAGAGAGGATATTGCTGCGTCAATTTTTCAGGCAGTTGTAACTCAGACAATAAGTGGACTTGCACAAGGAAGACCTATTAAGGGGAATGTTGTCTTTTTGGGAGGACCTCTTTTCTTCCTTGATGAGTTAAGAAAGCTATTTGAAGAAAACTTAAAAGAAAAAGCAAAAAGCTTTAGTATTCCTGATGATGCACAAGTGTTTGTGGCAAAGGGTGCAGCCCTATTTGCAAACGGCGAAGAAACAACAATAAATGAGATGATAGAAAGATTGGAAAATGCACCGGCTGTTGAGTCTGAGGTCACAAGAATGCCGCCTCTTTTCAGAACTCAAGAGGAAAAAATGGCTTTTGACAAAAGGCATGAAAAGGCAAAGGTAGAGCGTGGAGATATTAATAAAGCATCAGGAAAGCTGTTCTTGGGTCTTGATGTAGGCTCAACTACAATAAAGTCTGTGCTTATTGATGAAGATAACAAAGTTTTATATACACACTATTCAAAAAATCAGGGAAGTCCGATAAGCTGTGCAGTTAAAATACTTGAAGAGATTTATTCTCAAATTCCTGATTGTGCATACATTGCAAATGCTGCTGTAACAGGTTATGGAGAAAATCTTTTAAAAGCAGCTTTCAGAATTCCTATTGGAGAAATTGAAACTATTGCACACTATAAAGCTGCAGAATTTTTCCGCCCAGGTGTTGATTTTATAATTGATATCGGTGGTCAGGATATGAAATGTATGAAGATAAAAAATGGCGTAATTGATTCAATTATGCTTAATGAAGCCTGCTCTTCGGGTTGTGGCTCATTTATTCAGACTTTTGCTGAATCTTTGGGATATTCAACTGAGGACTTTGCCGAGGAAGCTCTAAAGGCAAAAAATCCAGTTGACCTTGGAACTCGTTGCACGGTTTTTATGAATTCAAGAGTTAAGCAGGCGCAAAAGGAAGGTGCAACTGTTGGTGACATTAGTGCAGGGCTTTCATATTCTGTTGTGAGAAATGCGCTTTATAAGGTTATAAAGCTTCGTGACCCTTCTCTATTAGGTGATAAAATAGTTGTTCAGGGCGGAACATTTTTAAATAATTCCATTTTAAGAGCATTTGAACAGATTTTAAACAGAGAGGTTATAAGACCTGAAATTGCGGGGCTAATGGGTGCTTTTGGATGTAGCCTGATTGCAAAGGAAAGATATAACGGTGATGAATTAAAGCTTCCGACAAAGGAAGAGCTTTCAAGCTTTGATTATGAAAACACTACAATGAGATGCAAAGGCTGTTCCAATGCCTGCCGACTTACTGTTACAAAGTTCTCTGACGGAAGCAGATATATTTCAGGAAACAGATGTGAAAAGGGAGCAGGAAAAATTAAAAACACTAAACAACTGCCTAATCTGTATCAGTATAAATATCAAAGAGCCTTTGGGTATCAGCCTTTAGAGGAAAAGGATGCACCAAGAGGTGTTATAGGCTTGCCGAGAGTTCTTAATATGTATGAGAACTATCCTCTTTGGTTTACATTCTTCACAGAGCTTGGTTTTTCGGTCAGGGTATCGCCTGACAGCACTCACGAAATATATGAAAAGGGTATTGACTCGATTCCGTCCGAGTCGGCTTGTTATCCTGCAAAAATGGTGCATGGACACATCAAGGCACTTTTAGATGACGGAGTAAAACGGATTTTTTATCCATGTATTGCATATGAGCAGATGGAATATGAGGATGCAGGAAACCATTTTAACTGCCCGATGGTAACATCATATCCTGAGGTTATCCATAACAATATGGACCAGTTAAAAGCTGATGGTGTAGAATTCTTATATCCATTTATGAATTTAAATGATATTTCGTCCTGTAAAAAACAGCTTGAAAAGGTATTTTCAGATATAAGCAAGGCAGAAATCGAAAGAGCCTGTGACAAGGCTTTTTGTGAGCTTGCGAATTTCAAAAATGACATAAGAAAAAAGGGCGAAGAGGTTTTAGGGTGGCTTGAAGAGAATGACGAGAGAGGAATTGTTTTAGCAGGCAGACCATACCACATTGACCCTGAAATAAACCACGGAATTCCTGAAATGATAGTATCTCTTGGGTTTGCAGTTCTTACAGAGGACTCAATTGCACATTTAGGAAACCTCAAAAGAGATATAAGAGTTGTTGACCAATGGGCTTATCACACAAGACTTTATGAATCAGCAGCCGAGGTTATAAAAAATCAAAGGTTAGAGCTTATTCAGCTTAACTCATTTGGTTGCGGACTGGATGCTGTAACAACAGATCAGGTTCAGGAAATTTTGGAGTCTCACGAAAGAATCTATACCTCACTAAAGATTGATGAGGTTTCTAATCTTGGAACTGCAAAGATAAGAGTACGCTCGCTAAAAGCTGCAGTTAAGGAAAGAAAGGTAAATCATTTTATTCCACAAAAGCTTTGTGATTACACTATCACAAGAGTTCCATTTACCAAAACCGAGAAAAAGCAACACACAATCATCTTCCCGCAGATGAGTCCTGTTCATTTTAAGCTTTTTGAGGCAGTCTTAAATAATAACGGATATAATGCTATTCTTTTGGAAAAGGTTACATCAGAAGATATTGAAATGGGACTAAAGAGCGTGAATAATGATGCTTGCTATCCATCAATAATCGTCACAGGTCAGCTTGTAAATGCGTTTGTATCAGGTAAGTGTGACCCACAAAACACATCTGTTATGATAACGCAGACAGGTGGTGGATGCAGAGCAACCAATTACATAGCATTTATAAGAAAGGCATTAAAGGAGGCAGGATATCCTGATGTTCCTGTTATAAGTCTTAACATTTCCGGTCTTGAAGCAAATTCAGGCTTTAAGCTGACTCCGAAATTAATTATTGATTTAATAAAAAGCTGTATTTTAGGTGATTTATTAATGACCTGCTTTAACAGAATTCTGCCTTATGAAATTAACGAAGGAGAAACAAGAAGAGTTTACAGGGACTGGCTTGCAAAAATTTATGCATCAATTGTTAATGATGATAAGGAAATTTTTAAAATTAACAGAACAATTGACAGGATAATTGAGGATTTTGACAGAATTCCGATATATGAAACCCATAAGCCAAAGGTAGGAGTTGTGGGCGAAATCTTGGTTAAGTTCCATCCTGATGCAAATAATAATGTTACTCAGGTTATTGTTGATGAGGGTGGGGAAGCAGTTGTTCCGGGACTTTTAGACTTTATGCTGTATTGCTTTTATAATACAAAATTCAAGCATAAAAACCTTGGGGCAAAAGCATCATCACTTGTATATTCAAATATGGGAATATGGGCATTGGAAAAGATGCGTTCACATATGACTAAGGCAATGAAGAAAAACAGAAAATTCAAAGACCTTGCACCTAAGCCGATTAAAGCAGTTGCAAGAGGTGCAGAGGAAATTTTGCAATTAGGTCATTGTTGCGGAGAGGGTTGGTTCTTGACAGGAGAAATGATTGAACTTATTGAATCAGGCGTTTCTAATATTGTCTGTGTGCAACCATTTGCCTGCTTACCTAACCATGTAACAGGAAAGGGTATGATTAAGGAAATAAGACGCAGACACCCTAAGGCTAATATTGTACCTATTGATTATGATCCCGGGGCAAGTGAGGTTAATCAACTAAACAGAATTAAGTTGATGATGGCAATTGCTTTTGAAAATATTCAAAAAACAGAGGAAATAGAAATCGAAGAGATAAAACGAGAGGAAATTTCAAAAGAAGAGGTAACAGTTTAGATTAAATTGCTATATCCTATTGATTTTTTGGGTATAATGCGATATAATTTAGTGTAGTGATTTGGTTAGGAAGGAAGATAATATGAAAAAAAATATTTTTATTGTAATGCTGGCAATTAATGTGTTATTGCTTTGCTCGTGTGGACAAACATCACAAGAAGTTGAAGTCAGCGATGGCTCTTTGGATGTGAGCGAAGAACAACAAAGTGATTATGTTGTTAACATCGATGATTCTTTTAACACAGGATTGGTTATTGATGATACAAAGAAAACTCTTTCTCCTGAGGAAGCAGATTTCAGAAACTTAAAATGGGGAATGACAAAGGACGAGGTTTCTTATGCTCAGGGTACTGGATACAGAGAACCAAGTGAAAATAAGATGTATTACACAAGACTAAGAGAAGAGGGTTTCCCTGCTGATGCAGAATATACCTTTAAGGATGGAAAGCTTGTTCAGGGCATTTTCTTTATCTCACAAAACAAGTCTGACCAACCAATCAGTGTTGATGATTATATGGAGCTGGTTGAGTCTTTAAGAAGTAGGTTTGGCGAACCGGGAATTGCAAATCTTGTGTATTCAAACCCTGAGGATGAAACTGAGGATAAGGATGCTCAGTTAGAGCTTGTTAAAGCAGGAAAGTTGCAGTTTAGAACAGGCTGGCTTTTGGATGATACTGAATTAAGAGTAGTTTTGTTCCCTGAAAATGATGGGGTTAGTATAGGATTACAATATAAACAGGCAGGGGTAGAAATTCCTGTTGAGTAATGTACGGAAAGGATAACGAATGATGGAAAACAATGAAGTGCAATTATCACAGCTTTTGCAGGTGAGAAGAGATAAGTTAAAGGAATTACAAGAGGCGGGAAAAGACCCGTTTAAAATTACAAAATATGACAGAACTCATACATCAAAGGATATTTCCGAGGGTGCTAAAGAAGAGGAACGCACAGTTGTTGCAAGAGGCGAAGAAAAAGAGATTATCGCAAAGATTTCTCCTCTTGACGGACAAGTTGTTTCTGTAGCAGGAAGAATTATGTCAAAAAGAGGTATGGGTAAGGTTGGTTTTGTTCATATCGCTGACAGAGAAGGTCAGGTTCAGCTTTTTGTTAAAAACGATATTTTGGGCGAAGAAGAATATGCAAGATTTAAAAAACTTGATATTGGTGATATAATCGGAGCAAAGGGTGAGGTGTTCACAACCCAGACAGGTGAAATTTCTGTTAGAGTAAGTGAAATCACTTTATTATCAAAGTCACTTATTCCTCTTCCTGAAAAGTTCCACGGTCTTGTTGATACAGATATGAGATATCGCCAAAGATATGTTGATTTAATAATGAACAGAGAAGTTAAGGATACCTTTATCAAGCGTTCACAAATTCTTTCTTCAATCAGAAGATATTTGGATTCTTTAGGATTTTTAGAGGTTGAAACACCTGTGCTTGTTGCAAATGCAGGTGGTGCAGCAGCAAGACCTTTTGAAACACACTTTAATGCTTTGGATGAAGATTTTAAACTAAGAATTTCATTAGAGCTATATTTAAAGAGACTTATTGTCGGCGGATTGGAAAAGGTTTATGAAATTGGCAGAGTTTTCAGAAATGAGGGCCTTGATACAAGACATAACCCTGAATTTACATTGATGGAATTATATCAGGCATACACAGATTATCATGGTATGATGGACTTAACTGAAAATCTTTTCCGTCATGTTGCAAACGAGGTTTTAGGAACAACAAAGATTTGCTACAATGGAATTGAAATGGATTTAGGTAAGCCATTTGAAAGAATTACTATGCTTGATGCAGTTAAAAAGTATTCAGGTGTTGACTTTAATGAAATAAATTCAACCGAAGAGGCTAAAAAGGTTGCTGATGAACACCATGTTGAATATGAAGCTCATCACACAAAGGGTGACATTCTAAACTTATTCTTTGAGGAATTTGTCGAAGAGCATTTACTTCAACCTACATTTGTTATGGACCACCCTGTTGAAATTTCACCTTTGACAAAGAAAAAGCCTGAAAATCCTGATTATGTTGAAAGGTTTGAGTTCTTTATGAATGGTTGGGAAATGGCTAATGCATATTCAGAGCTTAATGACCCAATAGACCAAAGAGAAAGATTTAAGGCTCAGGAAGCATTGTTGGCATTGGGTGACGATGAAGCAAACACAACAGATGAAGACTTTATGAGAGCTTTGGAGATTGGTATGGCACCAACAGGCGGTATCGGATATGGTATCGACAGAATGTGTATGCTTTTCACAGATTCAGCTGCAATTCGTGATGTTTTATTATTCCCAACAATGAAAACCCTTGAAAATAACTGATATGACCTGCGAAAAGGATAGGGAATATTCTCTTTTTAAGAAATATAAAGAAACAAGGGATTCTAAGCTTCGTGATGAGTTGGTTGAAAGAAATCTTTATATAGCGAAGATACTTTCAAAGAAATTTATCAATCGCGGAATTGATTATGACGATATTTTTCAGGTTGCATCGCTTGGTATTTTATATGCAGTTGAACGATTTGACCCTGACAGAGGTGTTATGTTTGCAACCTATGCAACGCCTACTGTTTTAGGAGAAATAAGAAGATATTTTCGAGATAAAGGCAATTTTATAAAAATTCCAAGACCGCTTTACGAAATATTTTATAAAGCAGAAAGAATTAAACGCTCGGCTGAAAATAATGAGGTTTCCACGCACGAATTGGCAAGAATTCTCAATCTTTCCGAAAAAGATTTACAAAAGGCAGAAAAAGCCGGAGGGGCAGGATTTATAAAATCTCTTGAATATGAGGCGTTTGCCGACGGAGAAATGAGTTTATCAAATTTCCTTGG
>JAZNOH010000008.1:0-2460 GCA_045580715.1 Clostridia bacterium | reverse complement strand
GAAAATGGTCATGCTAAGACTGCGAAGGCTTATATTTTATATCGAGCTGAAAGAAATAGAACTCGTGATATGAGTAACTCTTTGATGAAGACTTATGAGGATTTAACTTTTAAGTTCTCAAAAGATATGGATTTGAAGCGTGAAAATGCTAATATTAATACTGATACTGCGATGGGTACTATGTTAAAATATGGTTCTGAGGGTGCTAAAAAGTTTAATCATTTATATTTGTTAGATAATGATAGTTCTGAGGCTCATCTTAATGGTGATATTCATATTCATGACCTCGATTTTTATGCTTTAACTGAAACTTGTGCCCAAATTCCTTTGGATAAATTATTTAAGGGTGGCTTTTCTACAGGGCATGGATATTTAAGAGAACCCAACAGTATTCAGAGTTATTCCGCTTTGGCGTGTATAGCAATACAAAGCAATCAAAACGACCAACATGGAGGTCAGTCAATTCCAGCTTTTGATTATTATATGGCTCCTGGTGTAGCCAAAACTATGATTACTGAACTGGTAAAAGTTATTGATACTCGTTATGATGATATTGATATTGATGCTTTAAAATCTGAATTGAAGGGTGTTCAGAAAGAGTTTAATTTAATATTAAATGATGGGGTAAAGGAAAAGATAAAGGATATTTGTGCTAAATATATTTCAAAGTTATCTTCAAATGCTTTTAATAAGTTGTGGGATAAGGCTTTGAAATATACTGATAAGGCAACTCATCAGGCTATGGAAGCTTTAATCCATAATCTGAATTCGATGCATTCAAGGGCGGGAAGTCAAGTGCCCTTTTCGTCAATTAACTACGGTACTGATACTTCTGAAGAAGGTCGTATGGTTATTCGTAATGTGTTGTTAGCAACTTGGGAAGGTTTGGGTAATGGTGAAACTCCAATATTCCCAATTCAAATTTTTAAATTGAAATCTGGTGTGTCTTATAATCCTGAAGACCCTAACTATGATTTGTTTAAATATGCTTGTAAGGTAAGTGCAAAGAGATTATTCCCTAATTTCAGTAATCTTGATGCTCCTTATAATGCAGTGTTTTTAAAAGAGGGGGATTACAATACTGAAATAGCCTATATGGGTTGTAGAACTCGTACTATAAGTAATGCATATGACCCTGATAATCAGGTTGTAACTGGTCGTGGTAATTTGTCGTTTACTTCTATAAATTTACCTCGTTTAGCAATTCGTGCGGGTAATGGAAATATAGATTATTTCTTTGAATTACTTGATGAAAAGATGGCTTTGGTAAAGAGACAGTTGTTAAAGCGTCTTAAATTACAAATGGAGAAGCATGTGTATAATTATCCTTTCTTGATGGGTCAGGGTGTTTGGTTAGAATCTGAAAAGTTAAACTATATGGATAGAGTTGGTGATATTTTAAAACATGGCTCATTGTCTATTGGTTTCATAGGTCTTGCTGAAACTTTGATTGCTTTGACTGGTAAACATCATGGCGAATCTGCAGATTCGCAGGCTCTTGGTTTGAAAATTATAGGTCATATGCGTGAACTGACTGATAAGTGGTCGCAGGAAGAAAAGTTAAATTGGGGTATTATTGGTACTCCTGCAGAAGGTTTATCTTCTCGTTTTACTTTGATTGATAAGCGTAAATATGGTGAAATAGAGGGAATTACTGATAAGGATTATTATACTAATAGTTTCCATATTCCTGTATATTATAATATTTCTGCTTATGATAAGTTGAAGTTAGAGGCTCCTTATCATGAATTGACTAATGCTGGTCATATTTCGTATATTGAATTAGATGGTGATCCAAGTGAAAACTTAGATGCATTTGAAAGAGTAGTTAGAATTATGAAAGAAGAAGGAATTGGTTATGGAGCTGTTAACCATCCTGTAGATAGAGATCCAGTTTGCGGATATGTTGGTGTAATTGGGGATGTTTGTCCAGGATGTGGAAGACGTGAAGGTGAAAGTGTTAGTTTAGAGAAAATAACTACATTAAATTGTGGTTGTAAATAAAAAAAGAAGAGAGGTAAAGTAGTATGAAAGAAGAAAAAGAAAAAAATGTAAAAACTGTAGGTGAAGGGGTAGGATTCGAAAGAATTAGAAGAATCACTGGTTACTTAGTTGGTACTGTTGACAGATTTAACGATGGAAAACGTGCTGAAGTAGAAGACAGAGTAAAACACGGTGGTAAAGAAGTTTATCTATAATAATGGAAATTAGATTAGCTGCACCATTACAAAAAAACAGTATTGTTGATGGTGAAGGGATTAGAGCAGTTATATGGACTCAGGGATGTATCCATAACTGCTTTGGTTGCCATAATCCTGATACACATGATGTTAATGGTGGAATGTTAGTTGATATAGAAGAACTAAAACAAGAGATTAAGTCTTTAAATGAAGAAACAGGAGTAACTTTTAGTGGTGGAGATCCATTTTGCCAAATAGATGCTTGTTTGGAATTAGCTAA
>JAZNOH010000007.1:0-2398 GCA_045580715.1 Clostridia bacterium | reverse complement strand
AGCATCCCACATATCAAAATCACTACTTGTATCATCAAGTGTCTTAACATTATCAAACTTTGGATTTACAGGAGTCAAACAACCAATAATCTTTTCATACAAATAACTACGAGTTACCATACCCCTATCTACATCCAATGTTTCTAAAGAATTATTCATATTAGACTGACTATCAAAAACCTCTTCATCATCGTCATCATCTAACAAATCAAATGGGTCTAAGTCACCAAAACCACCATTTGGGTCTTCTTCTTCAGGAGGGTCATCAAACAAATCTACTGGGTCGTCTTCAAAAGCAGGTTCAGCAGGAAAATTAGGTTCCATTACTGGCATAGGCTCTTGTTGACGAACACGAGGGTCAACCCTACCATTATTTACCCAAGATTGATAACCACCCATAAATGAAAATACGCCAAATGCACCACTTAATATTGAAGCAGCCAAACAAAAAGGAGCCTGTGTATATCCTACAAACATTGTCGCTATTGAAGCAACAGCACCTATAACCGACAAAATCATAGCCATTTTACCACAATCATACCATGTCATATAACATATTTTAGAACAAGCACCTACAAATTCCTGAACAAATGCCTTTAAGCCCTTAAAACCAGTACCTAAAGCAGCAAAAAACTTATCTTCAGGATTTTGTTGTTGCTGTTGCTGATTCATTTGATTCCCAAAAGGCTGACCATAAGGATTAGGCTGAAATCCACCAGAATTAAAGGAACTCCCCCAACTACTGCCACCGCCAAAGCCTCCACCTGACGAGCCAAATCCCCCACCAGATGAACCAAAGCCGCCTGATGAACCAAAACCACCAGAATCACCAAAGCCACCACCAGAAGAACCAAATCCCCCTCCAGATGAACCAAAGCCACCACCAGATGAACCAAAACCACCAGAACTTCCAAATCCTCC
This sequence comes from Clostridia bacterium, assembly GCA_045580715.1. Taxonomy (GTDB): domain Bacteria; phylum Bacillota; class Clostridia; order UBA1381; family UBA1381; genus RGIG1988. The sequence goes on along the minus strand of JAZNOH010000007.1, from coordinate 1,477 downwards.
GCCCGAAGAACCAAAGCCTCCACCGAAATCATCAGAGCCACCTATACTTCCAAGGTCATTATCAAACCCAGAAGCCCATGCATCCTCATCGCCCATTCCAGGCTCACTTTGAGGTGGATTCATACGACTTTCTCGATTCATTCGAGCATTCATCAAATCATCATTATTAAAACTACTTCTAAAATCAGCCATACTTACACCTCCTAAATAATACTAAAAAGGATTATAAGCAACAAAATGACAGCCATAGTTACATAAAAACCAGTCTTTACAGATGACTTCATTTCTAAAGCAGATACAAAAGAAGTTAAAACAATACCAAAAAATATAAATAAAGGCATTTTTATCACTCCTACCCTTTAAATTCTTCTGTGGAAACACCAGTCTTAAACAAGTTCGTTTCCCTTATATAAGATGGAATTACCATTTGAACAATACCATACTTACTTCTATCCAAACCACACAGAAAAGCAAAATTATAAGGCGACATAGAAGCTTCTGTTACCCCTGAACTATCTTTTATATCATCATGAATACGAGCTGCCGCAGCTATTTGGTCTAATTCTGGCAACATTTGAGGCACAGACAGTCTATCACAAAAATCCTTACGAACAGAACTATCACCAATAGCACCAGCCATAAAAGAAGTAATATTACCAAAAATACCAAATCTATCATCATCAAGCAATTCTTTGACTACATTAGTAATAATTATATTTACATCACCAAGTTTACGACCACCAGTAATCGCAACACCAAGAGTTTTATCAGAATCAGGAAATTTACCCCAACGCTGAAACTCTTCCCAAAGTTTAAAATTGTACTTACCTTGAGATTTACTAAATATTGAACGCTGATGACTTAATTGAGCTGCACCTAACTGCATCAAAGCCAACTGAATTTCATCAATTGACTGAGGAGATTTACCCGCCATACCAAAAGAACAAATAACCAAGTCAGCATCTACTATATCTGCTACAATTACCCTATTCTTGAATAAGTTTGAACGAGTACCATCAGGCTCAAAATAACGACCAGTTATTGCAATAGCCTGTTTTACCGCAGTATTATACCCTTTATCGTCACGAAAATCTATTAAATTTTTTAACTTATCATAAACATCAAATAAAGATAAGTTTCGAGAAAGATGCCAAGTATTTCTATCGTCAGTAACACCAGCATCTTTATACACCTCAGACACAGCATCATTTATTACTGTATCCAACCAGAAATCATCATTAAAAACCTTACCAAGCAATACCTTAAAAATAGAAATAGTAAAGTTTATACTCATATTTTTTGAGTCCCTATCAATATCTTCAATACCAGTACTTTCAGCAATTTCCATAGGGTCAAAGTACTTACCATCACCCTCACCCATATTTATAATCTGAACAGAACTATTATGACTCATAAAATTAGCCAAAGGCAAATATTCAAAACCTTCTATATCCATTATAGTCCCATTATAACCAAG
>JAZNOH010000006.1:0-5215 GCA_045580715.1 Clostridia bacterium | reverse complement strand
TTGAAAACAAAACAATTTCAAGAATAAATAAATCCACATTCATCCATTCTTTTATGATACCAGATAACAATGTATATTGGGACAGATTTTTAGAAGAGGACAACAGAACAATCCGTTTTTATGAGTGTGGATTTGGTGTATTTACAGCGGATTCCATAAATACGTCTTCTGTTCTTAAAAACAGTACAGGTTCATATATAAATTGGTCTTGGGTCGGTCGTTTGAATAATGGGTATTATGGAGTGGGAGAAATTTCTAATGGGACTGGTTCACCTGCATTATATACTATAGATGTTAATAAAACAAATTGGACAAGAACTTCATTAAAAGATATAAGTGAATATGTAGGTGAAGGTGCGATTTGGCAAAAAATTAAAATAAACAATGAGGAAATGTTATATATCACTTGTCTCACTTCCCAATTGTCCAAATATAAATATGTTCCTGGTGTAAGTTATCTTTTAAGAATTGTCGATGGACAACCTGTTATCAAAAAATTTGAAAATAATCCATATATAGCAATTTCACAGTTTGCTGACAATAATCTCTTTATTGCAAGTGGTTTTAGTGATTCAGATACAATATACAAGACATATGTTGTGAAATTTGACGAAAATCTTGATTTTGTCTTGGTTGATGACGTTGATGAATATACTTCACCAAAATATATAAATAACAGTTTGTTACCAGTATGGAAATTTAAAAATAAGGCTTACCTTTTTGGGAGACCATTTAAATATATTAACGAGGAATGAATAATTTGACAATAGATAAATCAAAGGCAATAACCCAACGCAATTATGCGGTTGAGTTACCTTTCATAGACATAAAACAGAGGGCAAGAAGCAAGCAGTGGGTGAATTTTGACCGTGACAACCTCTATCCTGCAAGGGTGTATAATATGTACAAGGAAAGTCCTCTACAATCGGCAATTATCAACAACCAAGTGAAATACACCTATGGTGCTGGTCTTGCTGACTATGATGCTTCTATATTCACGCCAAACCTAACGGAACGGTGGGAAGACATTATAAAAAAGGTTATACAGGATTATTGTATATTCCAAGCATTTGCAATCCAAATCATACCAAATGAAAGTATGTCCAAATACAGTTTCTTCCACATACCAGTGAATCAAGTGAGACTTGGGGCATATAATGAGGATAATGTGATTGAATATGCCTATCTTGCAACCGACTGGTCACAAGTGAATAATAAGAACGTTGTCGAAATCAAGATGTGGGGAACGGAACAGCCACAAGCAGGTGAACGATATTTATGGTACTGTAAGCCATATGACCCAGACGAGTTGTTCTATGCAGTTCCAAAGTGGATGAGTTGTGCCAATTGGATTCTTGCAGACATTGCCTTGAGTAAATATTATCTGAATTATATCAAGAATAACTTCAGTGCAAATTTGTCAATTGCTTATCCAAATGAACCAGATGATGAGAAGAAACAGGAAATATATGAAATGCTTAATGCTTCATTCTCTGGTGAGGATAATGCAGGTTCAATATTGCTTTTGTTTGGTGAGAATGGTGTATTGCCAACCACATCTTCAATTGAGAGCAAGGATGCAGACTTATATCAGAATGTATGTGATACAGTTTTAAAATACATAGTTGCAGGCAACAGATTAATCAGTCCAATTCTTGCAGGTCTTGCAACATCAAGTGGTTTCTCTTCAAAATCAGATGAGATTATTGCAGCATATACATTGTACAAGTTGACAGTCATTGATGAGATAAGAAATTTTGTTATGGACAAGATTAATTTCTTGCTTCAATTAAACGGTTATCCAAGATGCCTCACATTACAAGACTATAACTTTGCACAAGAGTTTGAGGGTTCAACCTCAGTAAATGACGAAAAAGAAAAAGAACAGAACGACACCGATGAGGACGCAGAAAATAAAGACACACAAATAAATGAAGACAAGGATGAAAAAGTTAAATGAAGTATATCTCATAAATGAGGAATTGCTGAAGCAATTTTCAAATATGTCAAGAAATGTGGGCATTGATAAAATACTGCCTTATATAAATCTTGCCCAGCCGTTTTATATAACACCTATCCTTGGTGAACCTCTTGTTGAAGAACTGCAAGAGCAGATTTCAACTAATACTCTCACTGAGTTGAATAAAGGCTTAATCCTTAAAGTAGCACCAGCATTAGCACTGTGGGTTGACTTTTTGAGTGCAAGAAGTCTTGCTTATACCGTTACACAGAAAGGCATAACGCTTGAATCATCAGAGAACTCAAAAAGTCTTGACAAAGAAGAACTTGCATACTTTATCGGTTCAATTCGTGAAAGCGCAGAGCAAGCAACCGAACTTTTAATTAAATATCTTTGCAAGTGTCGAGATAACTATCCTCAGTGGAAGCCAGAAAAAGAATGTCAGTGTTCGAAGTATATCCCCGAAAGTGAGGGCAGTGCAGAGAATCATTTCAAATCAGTCATTTACTTTCCAAGCGGAAGAAACAAGACTTGTTCAAAATGCAATAAATAAAAACAACCCCTCTATCTATCACAGACTGAGGGGTTTCACATAAATAATAAAAATTAAACAATATAGCTATCTTAAAACAATTATTGATATTCTTTTACATTCAAGTCTTTTGCAAACTGCTTCAACATTGCATTCAGTTTATCAAGACTGTCTTCATTATCATCACCATTTTCATCCGTCTTCTCACTTGATGGATATAACATATTAAGTAACGTCTTTCTTAAATGAAATGAGAACCAACCCCATCCAGACATCAACAGCATAAATGAAATTGCAACAAATAACAACGCATACCAAGCGTTAAATGATATAAATGCAACCATTGCACCCAACATAATGAGGATATATACACAATATATAAAATCTGCCATAATATACTCAACACCACGCTTGGTGGTCTTGCTGCTTGTCGCATTGATAAAAATACTAATTAATTTTTCCAACATCTGATTTATTTTTTTTTAATTTCCTTTTATTATAAATATCATCAAAAAACGAAAAGTTTTCAATTTTAATAAAAAATATTAAAAAATCTTTTATATAAAGATGTTTTTTATACTTTTGCTTCAAAAATAAAATCCACCCATCTTCACAGACAAGTGGATTCAAAAAAAAATTATGAATAATATATTAAAAAGTTAAAAATTGTTTCTAAGCCACAGATTTCTTTGGGAAAAGTTCATCCAATAAGTTATATCTTCTTGCAGCATCATATGCTCCACTTGCATATTTTAAAAAGTCACCTCGTCCTTTATATTTGCTTGCTTCAACTTTTAACGTCTGTTTGTTCCATTTACCTCTGCCAATAGCACCAATTGAGCCACTTCCCTTTCCTGCCTTCATTCTATTGAGAATATTATATCCTTTTTCTCTGTAATATTCAACCCAATAACCCTCTCTTTCTTGACCCTCAATAACACTGAGATTATCTTCAATTATTTCCATTTTAGGGATTTCAAAACCATTTTCCTTTGAATATCTATATACTGTATCAGTATTTTCCTTTCCATATTTTTTATCTGTGCGATGTTCCCAATCCCTATCAATTGGACATATTGTTCTGCCGACATAAACAGAATTGGTTTCCTTGAAATAATACATATAAACACAGTCAATCTTGTCAGTCAGTTTTTTAATATTGCCATCCTCAAACCAATCCATTTCGTCAATCCATCCATATTTGTGAGCCTTTTGAAAAGCACCGTTGTATGTATTTTGAAACTCTTTCTTGGTATTACATTGTCTTGCTATTTCAAATACCTTTTCCTTTGTCCAATATCCTCTTGTTTTCCTTTTGGCATTAAACCAATCCATTTCATAGATTAGTCCACTCTTACAAGCAATATTGTATGCACTACAATATCCTTTTTTAAATTCACTTCTTGTTTTATATTGTCTTGCTACTTCAAAAATTTTCTCCCTTGTCCAATTCGTCTCATAATGTTTCCCCATAATTTCCTAATTTATTTTTAATCAAAACCGTTTTCTCTGCAATACAAAATTGAATCAATATCCACCGCCATATTGAGGTATTTTATCGCCATTGCATAATATCCCAAATTAATCAGTTCAATTGCCTTATTCTTGTTAAACTCTTGAAGGCATTGAAGTTCATATGTTGTCTTTGCCTTTAATTCTTTCTTTGTCATATTCTTAATCTATTTTTAAATTAATTCAAATCAATATGAAGATAACACCACGACTCATTAAGAAGAACATTTATGAGTTTTTTTGCGTCACTTCTCTTTCTGATACCAATGAATTGCTTGAGTGGTTTTTTATCTTCACCCAATACTTCTGATTCACCGTTAATTGGAATGTGTTTTGTACTCAGGGCTATTTTAACAAGGTTAAACGCTGCTATATCTTCCGTCATTACACTGTAAGCAACATCATCTCTGTAAATTGAAACGTCAAAACTAAAATCTCTTTTTTGTACCATAATTCTTATTATATTTTTTAAGTTAAACATATTGTTTCTTGATTTCGTTTGCAAAGGTATGTCCTTTTTAACTAAATTCCAAATATTTTCTGTTAAGAATAGTTAAAAATATGGTTAAAAACCGAAAATCGTTTGGTGGTTTCGATTTTTTTATTATACCAGAAAAAAATCTTTGTATCGCCAAATGAAACCTTTATAGATATTACCCTTGTGAGTGCTATAACAGTTTCGACAACATTCAGAAACAGCACTTCCCTTAAATCCCTGACGTTGGGCTTCCATTAAGGAAGGAAACTCCATAACTACATTATCATCTTTATCAAGTGCTTGAACGGCTTTGCTTTTCTTGGGATGGTTTGTCAATGCAGCAGATATTTTTGTGTTTCTTGTGCCCCAATTGCAATTGTCTTTTGATGTTTTTAAATTTAAATTATCCAAACGGTTGTTGTGCTTGTCTTCATCGATGTGATTCACATCATATCCTTCAGGAATGTCACAGTCGTTAAATGTCATATACACCCATATATGGACACCTTTATTAACATAGTCAATACATACTTGAAGATAGCCATCTGATGTTTCGTTACCATATGTATACCTCTCATTAGGATATTTCTTTGATTTTCCTGCAAAATAGTGTATCTGACCCAAATTACTTACCTCGGCATACTCTTCAAATCCCCTTACTGGACGCCACTCTTCTTTCATTTTATTTTCCATACAATTTTCATATAATTTTATTCTTTTTCACAAATATTAT
>JAZNOH010000005.1:0-20329 GCA_045580715.1 Clostridia bacterium | reverse complement strand
ATGTTTGATAATCCTCGTGATGCATTCGCAATAGCAGAGCTTATTTTGGGATATTCTCTAAACACAGAAAACCCTGATGAATTAAAAAAGGCTGCTGATAAACTAACCCAGCAAAAACCTTTGGTGCAAGCATATGTAATGGACGAGATTTTTGATAAAATGGGTGCTCAGGAAGCAGCATTAGCGCCTTATTATGCAGGCGATGGTGTGACCTTGATGAAAGATTATGAGCATTTGGGATTCGTAGTTCCAAAGAGTGGAACAAATCGTTTTGTTGATGCAATATGCATTCCAAAGACATCTGGAAAAGAAGATTTAGCACATATGTATATCAATTTCCTTTGCGAACCTGAGGTTGCTTTGGCAAATGCAGAATATATCGGTTATTCAACACCAAACTCTGTAGCTTTTGAAAATATCAGCGATGAGGTTAAGAATGACGGAATTTCATATCCTGATGATGAGTATTTAAATAATAAAACAACAGTATATAAAAATCTGTCAGATGATGCCAATAAATTGATGCAGGATTTATGGACTGCTATGAAATCTGAAAGTTAAGTGTTAAATTTGCACAAATATAGTCATTTAATGTTGTTTGAATAAATATTGACATTAGATAAAAAAAATAGTATAATATAGTAAATATGATAAAATGAAAGGATGAAATACTATGAAAAAATTCATATCATTTATAATTGCATCTGCAATGTTGTTGAGTACAACAACTTCATTCGCGGCATCAAATCTAAAAGAGCTTTTAGAAGATGAAATTGGCCGTGATACTATGGGAAAATTAACACAGGATGTCCCTGTTCCAACAGATATATCTGTGAAAACTCAAAGCGGTACAGATTTTGAAAACGGACCATTAATACTTTCACTTTATAACGCAAAGAACACAAAGTTCTCTTTTAGAGCAAGTATTGATATGGATAAGGTAATTGAAAGATATCTTGCTTACAAAGATGTAGCAGATCTTTTGGTTGCCGGTGATACTGCATTGGAGGCTGAACTTGCAGATTGCACTGTATCAGGTCAGTTTGTAATAACTATTGAGTATCCAACAGAAAACTTTACCGTTAATCCTGCAGCGAAAACAGATACTGCAATGGCTGGATTTACATGTGAGAACGATGACGATAGCCATTTAGATGTATTTGAAGAAACAGAACCAAGAGATACTACAACTGATGGAAAAATTGTTATAACTATTGATGTTAAGGATGGAACAACTATTGCGGATTTAGCAGCATTGTCTGATTTGTATCTTACATATGATGATAACAGAATAAGTGCTGGTGGTGAAGAATATACTATAAGAGGTACAGTTACAGGTGAGACAACAATTGAATCAGAAGAAAGTGGAGAAATTGAAACAATTACATATGTGTTTGACCAAGAAGCTGGCAAAGAAAATGACGCAAATTACCGTGACCCTGCAGATGACATCAGTGCAACTGTAATTGTACAAGGCGGTGGCTCAAGCGGAACAAGTCTTGGTGGCGGAGTAAAGCACGATCTTACAATAATGGATGGAGATGCAGAGCACAGCGAAAAGCAGTATTTGAATAATACAACAGTTGAAATAGGCAAGCTTCCAATGCCTGAAAAAGAGGGTTATGTGTTTGCTGGTTACTATTACGATAAAGAGTTCACAAAGCCTGTTGAGGAAACATTCAAGCTAACAGAAAATACTACCATTTATATTAAGTGGAAAGAATGTGTTTTGAACGAAACAAGTCACTTTGCATTCATTATCGGATATCCTATGGAGGATGGCCGTGAAGAAGTAAGACCTGAAAACAATATGACAAGAGAAGAAATTGCAACAGTATTCTATCGTTTGTTGAAGGATGATGTCAGAGATAAATTGTTCACAGCTGAAAACAACTTCCCTGATGTTGATGTTGAAAGATGGTCAAACAAGGCAATATCAACTGTTGCAAATGGTAAATATATAAACGGATATGAAGATGGAACATTCAGACCTGCAAAGCCAATCACAAGAGCTGAATTCGTAACAATTGCAGCGAGAGCTTATGCTGTTGAAGAGGTTTACACATACGAAGTTGACTTTACTGATGTTAAGGGACACTGGGCAGAAAAATATATTAACTATGCAACTGTATCAGGTTGGATTGATGGTTATGAAGACAACACATTCAAGCCTGACAAGTACATCACAAGAGCAGAGGTTATGAAGATAATCAACCATATGTTAGGCCGTCGCGTTAATGAAGAAGGACTTACTCCTGATGCTAAGCGTTGGGTGGATAACTCATCTGACAAGTGGTATTACTATGAAGTAATCGAAGCTACAAACTTCCACGCATTTGACAGAGCTGAGGGCGAAACATATGAAACTTGGACAGAAATTTTAGAAAATGAAATCCTTGTTGATAAGCCTGAATATGAAGATGCATAATTTGAAAGAACCGCTTTTATAAGCGGTTTTTTTTTTGTATAAACTATTGCGTTTTTAAGAAAATTATTATATAATGATAAAAAAGAAATAAATGGAGATTTTATATATGGGCAAAAGACAAACAAGAAGCGAGGCAAGAATTGAGGCTTTTAAACTTATTTTCCAAACAGAGGTTAATAATGACGATATTGACTTTTTGTTCGAGCATATGTTAGAGGAGTTGCCTAAGTGTGCCGACAATATCGATTACATCAAGACAGCAGTGCTTGGAGTTATCAATAAAAAAGAAGAGCTTGATGAGGAAATAAAGAAAAATCTCACAAGCGGTTGGAAATTAGAGAGAATAACAAAGGTATCATTGGCAGTTTTGCGTCTTGCTATTTTTGAAATAAAATATATTGAAGATGTGCCGACAAATGTTGCTATAAATGAGGCAATTGAAATTGAAAAGAAATTTGACAATCCTGATAATTCTGCTTTTGTCAATGGTGTGTTGGCAGGGTTTGTTAAGTCGCTATGATATATCTTGGATTTGATACAAGTAATTATACCACTTCGGTTGCGTGTTGTGGGGATGTGGTTTTAAATATCCGAAAGCTGTTAGAAGTTAAAAAAGGAGAAAGAGGGCTACGACAGAGTGATGCCCTTTTTCAGCATATAAAAAGACTTCCTGATTTATTCGGGGAACTGTCAGAAAAAATTAATATGAAAGATGTTAAAGGCATAGGAGTAAGCGTCAGTCCTCGAAGTGTTGACGGCACATATATGCCTGTTTTTCTTGCAGGGCAAAGCTTTGCAAGGGTTTGTGCCGACGCTTTGGGTGTTCCTCTTTATAGTTTTTCTCATCAGGAAGGTCATATTATGGCAGGAATTCATTCCTGTGGTAATTATGAGCTTTTAGAAAAACCGTTTATAAGTGTTCATCTCTCGGGAGGAACTTGTGAAATTCTTTTGACAAGGTATGAAAGCGGGCATTTTGTGTCCGATATAATTGGCGGAACAAAGGATATCAGTGCAGGTCAGCTTATTGACAGAGTCGGCGTTAAGCTTGGACTTGGTTTTCCATGTGGAAAAGAATTAGAAAAAATTTCAAATAATTCAAAAAAGGAAATTAAATTGCCTGTTAACTCTCGGGATGGATATATAAATTTTTCGGGAATTGAAACGAAAGCGTTATCATTGATCGGAACGCTTCCTGATGAGGACTTGGCAAAAAGCCTGTTTACAGCTATTTCAAAAGCACTTTCTGATGCATTGAATTATTGCGTTTTGAAATATGGTTTAGAAAACATTTTAATTGTTGGTGGTGTAATATCAAATAGCATAATAAAAGAATATTTAAGACAAAATGTATCTGCAAGGATTGATTTTGCATCGGTGGAATTTTCGACAGATAATGCACTTGGAATTGCACTTTTATGTGAAAGGAACAGATAATGGAACAGATTATTGCAACCGTTTCGCAGTTAAACGGATTTATTAAGAAAACCTTTGAAGCAAACCCTGTTTTTTCAGATATCTGGATTAAGGGAGAAATTTCAAATTTTAAAAAACATTATTCAGGACACATTTACCTCACTTTAAAGGATGAGGGTGGAGTGTTAAAAGCAGTTATGTTTAAATCAAGCGCATATTCTCTTTCTTTTACGCCGTCTGACGGAATGAAGGTCATTGCGCGTGGTCGTGTTTCAGTATATGAGGCAAGTGGAGCGTACCAGTTATATATCAGCGAAATGCTTCCTGATGGTGTCGGAGAATTATATATTGCTTATGAAAAGCTAAAAAAGAAGCTGGAAGCTGAAGGTCTTTTTGATGAGGAACACAAAAAACCAATACCTAAATATCCTTCGGCAGTTGGTGTTGTTACAGCTTCAACAGGTGCAGCAGTTCGTGATATTATAAATGTTATGACAAGAAGATATCCTTATGCAGAAATAATCGTATATCCTGCACAGGTTCAGGGTGCAGGTGCAGCCGAGAGTATCTCTAAGGGAATTGAATATTTTAACAGGGAAAAAATCTGTGACACAATCATTGTGGGCAGAGGCGGAGGCTCGATTGAGGATTTGTGGGCATTTAATGAGGAAATAGTTGCATATGCAATTTATAATTCCGAAATTCCAATAATCTCTGCAGTGGGTCATGAGGTTGATTTCACAATTTCGGATTTTGTTGCAGATTTGAGAGCGCCAACTCCATCGGCAGCTGCTGAGCTTGCAGTTCCGTCGCAAACAGAGTTAAAGAGAAAAATAGAGGACCTTGAATATACAATCAAAACCCTCCTTGTTTCAAATTTGAAAAATAAAAAGTTAAAATTGAATTCTATAAAGTTGATATCTCCTCAGGACATAATAGAAAATTACTTCCTGAGATTAGATGCATCAACAAAGGAAATAATAAATGGGATGGAAAAGGTTATTTCGATAAACAAGGAAAAATATGTTGGAATTTTATCAAGGCTTGACGCACTTAGTCCATTAAAAGTTTTAAAAAGAGGTTTTTCGGTGGCTGTTGATAAGGATGAAAATGTTATAAAGTCAGTTGCTGAACTTGATGAAAAGAAAAATTTTGTTTTAAGACTTTTTGATGGGGAAAGAAATTGCAAGGTAATAAATAAGAAGGAAATAGGTGAATGATATGACTAAAAATTTTGAAGCTTCAATGAAAGAGTTAGAGGAAATTGCAGAAAAGCTTTCAGGTGGAGAAATTTCGCTTGATGAATCAATTAAGCTTTTTGAAAATGGCATGAAACTATCAAAGAACTGTCAGAAAACTTTGGAGGATGCTGAAAAAAAGGTTAATATTCTTTTAGAAAAGGACACCGAGATAGTAAAACAACCTTTTGAGAGCGAGGAATAATAAATGAATGGATTTTTTGGAGTTTTTAAAAATTCAGTTATTTTTACTGCAATACTTGGTTGGTTTATTGCTCAGTCACTAAAGGTCATATTTGTTTTTTTAAAACACAAAAAATTAGATTTCAGAAGATTTATAGGCTCCGGAGGGATGCCAAGCTCACACTCATCTACGGTTATGGCGTTGTCTACTGCGATTGGATTGACCGAAGGGTTTTTAAGTAATATTTATGCAGTCAGTCTTGTGCTTGCGCTTGTTGTTATGTATGACGCGGCAGGTGTCAGGCGTGCAGCGGGCCAACAAGCAAAAATTCTTAATAAAATTGTTGAGGAGTGGGGAAAATCAAGCTTTTCTGATACCGAAAAGAAATTAAAAGAGCTTTTGGGACATACTCCAGTTGAGGTTTTATTGGGTGCAGTTCTGGGTATTTTGATTGCAGTTATAAGGCATATATAATTTTTTGAAATTTTGGATAAAATTAAGTTTCTTTTGGCAAATATTTTCGCACATATTAAAAGCATATCAGTGCAAAATAAGAGTGTAATCAAAATTGATGATTACATTTAATTAAATGATAGACGGGATTAAAAGCCCAAAAAAATTAATGGAGGAAAGTATTATGTCAAAGAACAAGATTGTAGTTCCAGAAGCTAAAAAGGCTATGGAAAACTTCAAGATGGAAGCAGCAAACGAAGTTGGTGTTAACTTAAAGCAAGGTTACAATGGTGACCTAACATCAAGACAAGCTGGTTCAATTGGTGGCCAGATGGTTAAAAAGATGATCGAAAGCTACGAAAACAGCATTAAATAATCATACTTTTTAAACATTTAAGAATTTTGAAATCGGGATAACCGAATTGGTGTTAACTTATATTATTTTTTGACTCGCATTTTAGAATTCAAAACTATATAAGAAGCTACAGTATTATGCTGTAGCTTCTTTGTATAATATGTACAATTTAACTATAAAAATTAGAAAATTTTTGAAAAAGCCTTTTAAATTTGTTTTTAGTGTGGTATAATTGATACAATGGCAGAAAATTGAAATTTTTTCAAAGTGTCAAAAATATAACAATTGAACGGGAGGATATTATAATGACTAATAATACAGTTGTTAAAGCCTGGTTAGACGAAATGGTTTCTATGTGTCAACCAGATAATATTGTTTGGATTACAGGAGAGGAAGCTCAACTTGAAGAATTGAGAGCTGAGGCTGTTTCAACAGGTGAAATTATTAAATTAAATCAGGAAAAATTGCCTGGTTGCTACTATCACAGAACTGCTGAAAATGATGTTGCAAGAGTAGAGGACAGAACATTTATTTGTACACCTACTAAGGAAGAGGCAGGCCCTATCAATAACTGGATGGACCCTAACGAAATGTATGCAAAGCTAAAGGCTTTATATAATGGCTCAATGAAGGGAAGAACCATGTATGTTATTCCTTATTCAATGGGTCCTGTTGGCTCGCCATTCTCAAAGATTGGTATTGAGTTGACAGATAGTATATATGTTGTTTTAAATATGGCTATTATGACAAGAGTTGGTAAGGCTGTTATTGATGAATTAGGTGATAAGACAGATTTTGTTAAGTGCTTGCACGCTAAAAAGGATGTTAATCCTGAAGAAAGATATATTGTTCAATTCCCTCAGGATTCAGCAATCTGGTCAATCAACTCAGCTTACGGCGGAAATGTTTTGTTAGGTAAGAAATGCTTTGCCCTAAGAATTGCATCATACCTTGGTATGAAAGAGGGCTGGATGGCAGAACATATGCTTATTCTTGGACTTGAAAATCCACAGGGAGAGGTTAAGTACATCTGTGCTGCATTCCCATCAGCTTGTGGAAAAACTAACCTTGCAATGCTTATCCCTCCTGCATATTTAAAGGAAAAGGGATATAAGGTTTGGACAGTTGGTGACGATATTGCATGGCTCCAAATCGGACCTGACGGAAGACTTTATGCTATCAACCCAGAAGCAGGTTTCTTCGGTGTTGCTCCTGGAACAAGCGAAAAGACAAACTTTAATGCTTTGGCTGCAACAAAGAAAAATACAATCTTTACAAATGTTGCTATAAACAATGATGATATGACAGTTTGGTGGGAAGGTCTTGACAAGAACCCTCCAGAAAATGCAACTGAGTGGAAGGGTGCAAAGGTTAATGGTAAGGAATATGTTGCTGAGGGTAACAAGCTTGCTCATCCTAACTCAAGATTTACTGCTCCTGCAATAAACTGCCCTTGCATTTCAAAGGAATTTGAAAATCCTGCAGGTGTTCCTGTAAGTGCTATTGTATTCGGTGGAAGAAGAGCAAAAACTGCTCCATTGGTATATCAGGCAAGAGATTGGCAGCACGGTGTGTTCATTGGTGCTACAATGGCTTCTGAAACAACTGCTGCAGCAACAGGTGCAGTTGGTGTTGTAAGAAGAGACCCAATGGCTATGAAACCATTCGTTGGATACAATATGGCTGATTACTTTGGTCACTGGTTGGAAATGGGCAAGAAAATGGATGCTGACAAGGCTCCAAAAATCTTCCATGTTAACTGGTTCAGACAGGATGATGAAGGTAACTTCATGTGGCCTGGATTTGGTGACAATATGAGAGTATTGTTATGGATTCTTGACAGATGTGACGGTAAGGTTGACGCTGTTGAGAGCGAAATTGGTTACTTGCCAAAATCAATAGACACAACAGACCTTGATATTAGCGATGAAACAATGAAGGAATTGTTGAGTGTTGATAAGGAAGTTTGGCTTGAGGATGTTGAAAATCAAAAAGAGTATTTTGCACAGTTTGGTGACAGACTTCCAAAGGAAATCACAGAAGAACTTAACAAGCTTGAAGCAAATCTTAAGAAATAATAAATATAAAAAACGGATGTGTAAATTTACACATCCGTTTAAATTTCTCTTGGTACAGTGTGGCATTTGATAAAATGTAATAGGTGATCCCAAATACCACACTGTACTATTTAAACTGCCCTACGCGGCAGATTTTCGCATTATACAGATTCAATTAACGCATAATTTCCGTCTTTTCTTTTATATACCACATTCATTTCCTCGGTATCATGATTTTTAAATACGAAGAAATCGTGTCCCAACAAATTCATTTGAAGAATTGCTTCTTCAATGCTCATTGGCTTTAATTGGAATTTCTTTGTTTTAACAATCTTGAATTCAGATTTATCCTCGCCCTCTGTGAATGTGTTTCCGCTTAGGAGAACTAAGTCATCAAAGGCTTCTCGTTTAATTTTTTTCTCTAATCTTGTTTTGTTCTTTCTTATTTGTCTTTCAATAACATCCACTATCTTGTCTGTTGCACAGAGTACATCAACATCAACTGCTTCTGCGCGATATATCATTCCTGCAGCATACACAGATGCTTCGATATACTCATTATCCTTTACCGGTCCAATGACAACTCGTGCTTCTGCTTCGTCCTTGAAGAACTTATCAAGCTTTGACAGGCGTTTTTGAATGTAATCACGATACTTATCGGTTACTTCAAGTTTTCTTCCAATAATATTAATCTTCATAATATCATCTCCCGTTGTCTATTAGAACAGTATATGTTCTTACTTAATATTTACCCTGTTTTTAAAACTTTAAACATAATTTTTGAAATTTTTTTCAGATATTTTATAAATTGCATCAACAAGTTTTCTTGCATCTTTTTTAGAATTGAAATATCCGAAGCTTGCTCTGATTGCACCGCTTTTTTGTGTGCCTAAGGCACAATGGGCAGGATAAGCACAATGCCATCCTCCACGAGTGCATATTTTGTAGTCGGTATTTAAAATATCTGCAACTTCGACACTATCCATACTTTTTATATTAAAAGCAACAGTTCCGTTTCGATTGATCATGGGACTATGAACAATGACGCCTTTAATGTTGTTTAATTCTTCTATCAGAAAATCACCAAGTTCTTTTTCTTTTTTTAAAATCTCGCCTGTTCCCTGACGAAGTATAAAATCTATTGATTTTTTTGCCGAGATAATGGCAGGGGCATTCAGAGTTCCGCTTTGAAGCATATCGGGCATAATGTCAGGCTGCTCAAGATTTTCTGAAAAGCTACCTGTTCCGCCTGTTATTACGGTTTTTAGTTCTATTCCGTTTTTTATATAAATACCACCAGTTCCCATAGGCATCATAAGGCCCTTATGTCCTGAAAATGCCAGTATATCTATATCTGTTTTTTGAACATCAATAGGAACAGAACCTGCAGTCTGGGCGGCATCAACCATAAATAAAAGTCCATATTTATGCGCAATTCTTGAAATTTTATCAATTGGCATTATACTTCCACACACATTTGATGCATGGGTACATATAATCATTTTAGTATTGTTGGTTATAGCTTTCTCAATATCTGAAATGTTTATTCTGCCCTGTTTGTCAGCCTTTATCATTGTATATTCACAGGTTTTGTGAACAGGCCTCAGAACACTGTTATGCTCCATTTGTGTTGTAATCACATGGGAATTTTCATCAAGCATTCCCAATATTCCCATATTCAAAGCCATAGTTGCATTTTGAGTATATGCAATTTGTTCAGGGTCTTTGATATTAAATAATTCGCATAGCGATTCGGAGGTTTTATAGATAAGCTCTGATGCTCTCAAACTATAAAAATGTCCACCTCGACCAGCGTTTGCACTATTTATTATTGTATTTTTTAAAATTGACGGATACAGGGAAACCGGCTTCTTTAATGATGTCGCCGCATTATCAAGGTATAGCATCATACAAAAACTCTCCTCCTGTATTAGTTTGCATATATAATTTCCTGAATTTTATTTTATTTTCATTAGCCAAATCTTTTACAAGATTCAAATTGCTATAATCTGTTCTGACTGAATATGAGCATCCACCCTTATTTATTGATGAGGGGGTGTTGATGACGGTGGCGCTTATATCACCAACGGAATTCAGCTTTTTCTTTATTCTCACTGCAGTTGTTATTGAACCTGCAGTTATAATTAATTTTGGCATAATATCACCTCTTTATATTATAGTTTGCCATATTAATATATTATGATGGCACATTAAATAGTGGTACATTATTAAAATTTGTCATTAATAACTATTGACTTATGACCTTAATTTGTTGTATAATGTAATATAATGGCTTGAGGTTTGGTGCGAAGCAAATCTCTTGCAGTTTTACAATCGAAAGGAAGAATGAAATGAAAAAAGGACACAAAATTACATTTTTTATTGCAATCTTATTGATTGCAGTGCTGGGCTATGTGACTTCAGCAGGAATTCATTTCGGAAATGTAGATATTAAAGGCGCAAACGAAATGAGATATGGTATTGACATCAGAGGCGGAGTTTCAGCAACATATTATCCAAAGGATTATGAAGGAACACCTTCAGCAGAAGAGCTTGATGTTGCAAGAGCTATCATGGAAACAAGACTTGATGCTAAAAATATCACAGACAGGGAAGTAACAGTTAACAGAGAAAATGGTTCAATTCTTGTAAGATTCCCTTGGAAATCAGACGAAACAGAATTTAACCCTCAAAAAGCTATAGCTGAGCTTGGCGAAACAGCAAAGCTTACTTTCAGAGATACATCAGGTAATGTTTTGCTTGAGGGTACAGATGTTAAAAATGCAGTTGAACAATTTGACCAGTCATCAGGTTCTTATGTTGTTGCTTTGGAATTAAGTGAACAAGGTGCAACTAAGTTTGAAAGTGCAACAGGCTCATTGGTTGGACAGCAAATGCCTATTTATATGGATGAAACTATGATTTCAAGCCCTGTTGTTAATGAAAAAATTTCAGGTGGCCAAGCTATTATCACAGGTATGGAAAATGCTGAACAAGCAAAAGACCTTGCAGATAAAATCAATTCAGGTGCATTGCCATTCTCATTGGAATCAAGAAACTACTCAACAATCAGCCCAACTATGGGTGCAGGAGCTCTTGATGTAATGGTACAAGCAGGTATAATTGCATTCATTCTTGTTTGCTTATTTATGTTGTTCTACTACAGACTCCCTGGTTTTGTTGCAATATTTGCACTTATACTTCAAGTTATCGGTATGCTTTTGGCATTGTCAATTCCACAGTTTACATTGACACTTCCTGGTATTGCTGCGGTAATCTTGTCAATAGGTATGGGTGTTGACGCTAACATCATCACATCAGAAAGAATTAAAGAAGAAATTAATGACGGTAAGTCTGTTAAGGCAGCTATCGACACCGGTTTCCACAAGGCATTTTCTGCTGTATTTGATGGTAACATCACAGTTATGATTGTTGCTATTATACTTATGGTCTTCGGTTCAGGTGAAATGCTTTCATTCGGATATTCATTGTTGACAGGTAGTATCTTCAATTTCATATTCGGTATTACAGCATCTCGTATGATGATAAGATCACTAAGCCAGTTCAAGTCTTTAAGAAAGCCATGGCTATTCGGTGCAAGAAAGACAAAGAAGGAATTAAAGGTAATTCACTTCTATAAGAACAGAGCAAAGTCATACATCGTTTCAGCAGTATTAGTATTGATTGGTGTTGTTTGTATATTTGTAAATGGTCTTAACCTTGACATCAAGTTCCAGGGTGGTGCCGTTATTCAGTACTCATATACAGGTGAAGTTGATGTTGCAAAGGTTCAGGGTGTTGTTGTTGATACATTGGGAAGAAACTGTGATGTTCAGTTGACAACAGAGCTTGCAACTCAGACAGAAAAGTTTGTTCTAAATCTTGCAGGTAAAGAAGGTCTTTCTTCACAAGATCAGGACAAGTTAAATACTGCTTTACACGAAGCTTTCCCTGACAATGCTTTGGCATTAACAGATGCTGAAATTGTTGAACCATTTATCGGTAAAAAGTTTGCTGAGGATAGTGTTAAGGCTATTGTAATTGCAGCAATCCTTATCATTCTTTATATCTGGTATGCATTCAGAAAGGTATCAGGTTTGTCAGCAGGTGCTGCAGGATTATTCGCTTTAATTCACGATGTTATCCTTGTATTCTTTACATTCGTTGTATTTAAGATGGCTGTTAACGATTCATTTATTGCAGCTGCATTATCAATTCTTGGTTTCTCAATCAATGATACTATTGTTATCTTTGACAGAATCAGAGAAAATAAGAAGTTCCATGGTGGAAAGATGTCTATTGAAGAGATTGCTGATATGAGTATAACTCAGTCATTGACTCGTTCAATCAACACAAGTGTATGTACATTGTTGAGTATGGTTGTTGTTCTTATATTTGCAGAAATTAAGGATGTTAAGTCAATCATAACATTTGCTCTTCCAATGGTAATTGGTATCATAAGCGGATGCTATTCTTCAATCTGCTTGTCAGGTCCTATCTGGGTATCTTGGCAGAAGCATAAGGAAAAGAAAGCTCAAGCTAAGAAACTGAATAAGTAATTTTTATGAAATCAGCGAACAAGAGTTCGCTGATTTTTTCGTTAAAACACTTGAAATTTGCGGGATATGTGCTATAATTATAATAGTTTACAGTTTATTGCAACATATATTGTCAAGAATAGAAAGGAAGAGTGAATATGAACGCTGAATTAGTTGTTATGGCTGCAGGAATGGGAAGCAGATTTGGAGGACTCAAACAAGCTGCACCTATCGGACCAAATGGAGAAATGATTATTGATTTATCTGTTCATGATGCTAAAAAAGCAGGATTTAATAAGGCTATTTTTATTATCAGAAAAGAAATTGAAGAGGATTTCAGGGCTGCTTGTGGAAAAAGAATTGAAAAAATGATAGATGTGGAATATGTATTCCAGGAAAAAGACACATTGCCGCAAGGTTATTCACTTCCTGAGGGAAGACAAAAGCCTTGGGGAACAGGTCATGCAATTTTGTGTGCAAAGGACGCTGTTAAAAATCCTTTTTTGATTATCAATGCTGACGATTATTATGGCCAGAGTGTTTATAAGACAATGTATGACTATCTTGTGAACAACAATGAAATGTGTATGGCAGGATATCATCTTGGAAATACATTATCAGATAACGGAACTGTTTCAAGAGGTGTCTGCAGACACGAGGACGGATATCTTATCGATACAACTGAAACTCACGAAATAGGAAAAGATACTGATATTCCTTTGGATACGATTGTTTCAATGAATATGTGGGGACTTGATGTAGGTATTTTTGATTGTTTGGAAAGGGAATTTAAGAAATTCTTAGACAAAAATATTAATGAGCCTAAAACAGAGTTCTATATTGCAGAGGCAATTAATGCAAGAATGAAAAATGAGGGTAAAAAGCTCAAAATTTTAGAAACAAAGGAACAGTGGTATGGTGTTACATATTCTGCTGACACTGAGGCTGTTAAAAAAGCTATAAAGGAATTATTTGATAAGGGATTATATAACTAATAGAAGGATTGATTTAATTTTGCAAACATTAATTGCAAAAAAATCAATGCAAAGTTGGTTGAATAAATTATGGAATATTGATAATATTATTTCATAAAGTATTAGCGAAAGGAATGATAGATTTGAAAATTATCGTATGTGAAAATTATGAAGAGATGTCAAGACAGGCAGCTAAGATTGTGTCAAGTCAGCTTATTGTTAAACCAAACAGTATATTGGGTCTTGCAACAGGTTCAACTCCAATAGGACTATATCAAAATCTTATTGAAATGAATCAAAAAGGAGAAATTGATTTTTCCGAAGTTAAAACCTTTAATCTTGATGAGTATTATCCAATTAAAAAATCAAATGACCAGAGCTATGATTATTTTATGAATGAACAGCTTTTCTCAAAGGTAAATATTGACAAGAAAAATATTGATATCCCTAACGGAGAGGCTGATGACCCTGTTAGAGAATGCCAAAGATATGAAAATGAGCTTTCAAAAATTGGCGGAGTTGATTTACAGGTTTTGGGAATTGGTCAGAATGGACACATTGCGTTTAATGAGCCTGATGATAATTTGGTTGCAGTCACACATTTGACCGATTTGACTCAAAATACTATCGAAGCTAATGCAAGATTTTTTGAGAGTGCAGATGATGTTCCTAAAAAAGCATTGACAATGGGTATGGGTTCAATTCTAAAAGCAAAGAAAATTATTATATTGGCAAATGGGGCAAATAAAGCTAAGGCTGTTAGTGAGCTTTTAAATGACAATATCAACACATCAAATCCTGCTACTATGTTAAAGGTTCATCAGGATGTAACATTAATTTGTGACAAGGGTGCCTTTTCATTAGTAAAATAATAATTAAATATTAACAAGTCTGTTGCATTAATTTTTGGTGCGACAGATTTGTTTTTAATACATTTTAAATTGATAAAAAAGTTGCACAGATAATAAAATAAAAATTATAAAATTTGACGAAAAATGCCTCCCAATATTGAAAAAACTGTCGAAATATAATATCATTATCTAATAAGGAAAATTTATTTTGTGAAGTTGACTGGAGGTTTATCGGTGGAGCTTTTAAAGGAAAAAATCAGAACAGACGGAATAGTTAAAGAGGGAAACATTTTAAAGGTTGACAGCTTTTTAAATCATCAGATGGATATTAAGCTTTTTGCCGAAATTGCCAAGGAATTTAAAAGAAGATTTTCTGACACCGAGATTACTAAAATCTTAACAATTGAAGCGTCAGGAATTGGTATTGCCTGCGTTGCAGCAATGTATTTTGATGTGCCTGTTGTTTTTGCAAAAAAAACTAAAACCAAGAATATAGCAGGTGATGTTTACAAAACCCAAGTCAAATCTTTTACCCATGGAAGAGTTTATGATGTTATTGTGTCAAAGGATTTTCTAAAGCCAGAGGACAAGGTGCTGGTAATTGATGATTTTTTGGCGAGTGGTTGTGCATTAATCGGGCTTAGCGAGTTGATAAAAGAGTCGGGTGCAACTTTGCAGGGTGCAGGTATCGTTATCGAAAAGGGATTCCAGGTTGGTGGAAAAATTTTAAGAGAAAAGGGAATAAGAGTTGAGTCCCTTGCGATAGTAGAAAGTATGGATGTTGAAAACGGAGTCGTTTTTAAGGATTGATTTATTAGGTCATAAGAGCACCTATTAAATAAATAAAAAAAATTTTTAGGAGGATTTTCAAATGAAAAAAATTACAAAATTGGTAGCAATGTTACTTTCATTGTCAATGCTTGGTGCAGTTGCAGGCTGTGGAGAAAAAGCTGTTGATAATGAAGCTGCAAAAGATGTTAAAGTAGGTTTCATCTTCTTGCATGACGAAAACTCAACTTACGACAAGAACTTTTTGGATGCTGCAATTGCGGCTAAGGACGCTTTGGGTTTGTCTGACGAACAAGTTTTAATTAAGACAAACATTCCTGAGACAAATGAGTGTTATGAAGCAGCAGCTGACCTTGTTGATGCTGGCTGTGATTTGATTTTCGCAGATTCATTCGGTCACGAAGATTTTATAATTCAAGCTGCTAAAGAGTTCCCAGAGGTAACTTTCTGCCATGCAACAGGAACAAAGGCTCACACAGAAAATCTTGATAATTTCTATAATGCATTTGCTTCAATCTATGAGGGCAGATACCTTGTTGGTGTTGCTGCAGGCTTGAAGCTTAATGAAATGATTGCTGACGGCAAAATTACTGCTGAACAAGCAAAAATCGGTTATGTAGGTGCTTACCCATACGCAGAGGTTAAGTCTGGTTATACATCATTCTATCTTGGTGCAAAATCAATCTGTCCAACTGCTACAATGGATGTTAAGTTCACAAACTCATGGTTTGATATTGCTGCAGAAAAAGAAACAGCTAATGCTTTGATGGCAGATGGTTGTGTTCTTATCAGCCAACACGCTGACTCAGAGGGTGCTCCAAAAGCTTGTGAAGAAGCAGGTGTTCCTAACATAGCGTATAACCTTGACACAAGAGAATGGGGTCCAAACACAGCTTTGGTTTCTTCAAAGATTAACTGGCAGCCATACTTTGAGCATATCATCACAGCTACAATCAATGGTACAGAAATCGAACAAGATTTCTGTAAGGGCTTGGCTGATGATGTTGTTCAAATTCTTGGTTTGAATGAAAAAGTTGCTGCCCAAGGCACACAAGAAAAGCTTGATGAAATCAAGGCTAAATTGATTGCAGGCGAAATCAAGGTATTTGATACAAAGACATTCACAGTTGGTGGTGCTGAATTAACAACATATAAAGCAGATGTTGATTCTGATGCTAACTTTGAAAAGGATACAGAGGTTGTTGCTGATGGATATTTCCACGAATCAGAATATCGTTCAGCTCCATACTTTGATGTTGATATCGATGGTATCACTATTAAATAATTGATTTAAATTAAATATACCTCGGGCGAAGAGTCCTATCTTCGTCCGGGGAATTATTTGTTTATATAGACATAAATATGCCTTGAAAAAAGCAGACGCGCTGTGTTTTTTTCGATGTATATTATAAGAATAGGAGGAAGCAATTTGAATAATACACCTGCGATTGAATTAAAAAACATTACAAAAACCTTTGGCAGTGTCATTGCTAACAAAAATGTTAGTTTGACCGTCAATAAGGGAGAAATACTTTCAATTCTCGGAGAGAATGGCAGTGGAAAAACCACACTTATGAATATGATTTCGGGAATATATTTCCCCGATGAGGGGCAAATCTTTATTGATGGAGAAGAGGTAGTAATTTCTTCGCCTAAAGATGCGTTTGACTATAAAATCGGTATGATTCATCAGCATTTTAAACTTGTTGACCTTTTCTCTGCAACTGAAAATATTGTCTTGGGATTAGAGGACGAGAAAAAGTTTGATATAAAGGCTGCCGAAAAAAAAGTTAAGGAAATTGGCGAACGATATGGATTTGCAATTAACCCAAGTAAAAAGATTTATGAGATGTCGGTTTCTGAAAAGCAGACTGTTGAGATTAT
The DNA here is from genome assembly GCA_045580715.1 of Clostridia bacterium. Classification (GTDB taxonomy): domain Bacteria; phylum Bacillota; class Clostridia; order UBA1381; family UBA1381; genus RGIG1988. The sequence goes on along the minus strand of JAZNOH010000005.1, from coordinate 3,162 downwards.
AAGAGTATTATACAGAGGTGCAAATATTTTAATTCTTGATGAGCCGACTGCGGTTTTAACTCCTCAGGAAACCAAAGCACTTTTTAATGTCTTGAGAAGAATGAGAGATGATGGCAAAGCAATTGTTATCATAACACATAAACTAAACGAGGTTATGGAACTATCTGACAGGGTCAGTGTTTTGAGAAAAGGCGAATATATCGGAACTGTTAACACAAGCGAAACAGACGAATTGAAGCTTACAGAAATGATGGTTGGTAAAAAAATTGATTTAAATATTGAAAGAAGCGTGCCACAGAACCCTGTTGACAGGTTGGTTGTTAAGGGAATTAAGTGTGAAAACCGTGAAGGTGTTACAGTTTTAGAAAATATCTCATTCACTGCAAAATCAGGAGAGATTTTAGGTATTGCGGGTATTGCAGGAAGCGGTCAGCGTGAGCTTCTTGAATCGATTGCAGGCTTACAACATCTTGAAACAGGGGAAATTTTATATCACAATCCAAAGACTGATAAGGAAGAAAACCTTGTTGGAAAAACGCCTATGCAAATCAGGGATATGGGTGTAAGATTATCATTTGTTCCTGAAGATAGACTCGGAATGGGTCTTGTTGGGAATATGGATATTATAGATAATATGATGCTGAGAAGCTATCGGAAGGGTAAGAGCGCATTTGTTGAGAGAAAAGCCCCTAAGGAGCTTGCAGAAAGCATTATCAAAAGACTTGAGGTTGTTACTCCAAGTGCACAAACTCCAGTCAGACGCTTATCAGGTGGTAATGTTCAAAAGGTTCTTGTCGGAAGAGAAATTGCATCATCACCAACTGTTTTGATGGCTGCATATCCTGTGAGAGGTCTTGATATCAATTCTTCATATACAATTTATAATCTTTTAAACGAGCAAAAGAAAAATGGTGTTGCTGTCATTTTAGCAGGGGAAGATTTGGATGTGCTGTTGGAATTGTGTGACAGAATTTTGGTGCTTTGCGGAGGAAAAATAAATGGTATTGTTGATGCGAGGACAAGCACCAAGGAAGAGATAGGGTTGCTTATGACAAGACACGAAAAGGAGGCAGCAGATGATGAGTAAAAATACTAAGCACACAAAAGAGCCAAGAATTCAGATAACAAAGCAGACTGAAGTTTCATGGCGTAAGTCATTGTTAGTTCGTGCCATTGCTATAATTGCCGCACTTATAATCTGTGCATTTGTTATTGTTTTATTGACCAAATATAATCCGTTTGAGGTTTACACAGCAATGTTTAAGGGTGCATTTGGAACAACAAGAAAAGTGTGGAACACATTTCAGAAGCTTGCAATTTTATTATGTATTTCACTTGCAGTAACTCCAGCATTTAAAATGAAATTCTGGAATATAGGTGCAGAGGGACAAACTCTTGTCGGAGGACTTGCAGCTGCTGCTTGTATGATATATTGGGGAGATACCATGCCTCCGATTCTTCTGTTTCCGCTTATGGCAATAGCTTGTATAATAGCCGGAATGATATGGGGTATAGTTCCTGCAATATTTAAAGCAATTTTTAATACAAATGAGACACTGTTTACCTTGATGATGAACTATGTCGCTATGCAGATTGTTTCTTTCTGTATTGTTTTCTGGGAAAACCCAAAGGATTCGAACACTGTTGGAGTTATAAATCGTGACACAATGGGTGGTTGGCTTCCATATCTGTTTGAACAAAAGTATTTATTAAATATTTTTATTGTTGCATTGATTACAATAGGAATGTATATATATCTTTCATACACTAAGCACGGCTACGAAATTTCAGTTGTCGGTGAGAGTGAAAATACTGCAAGATATATTGGCATCAATGTTAAAAAGGTCATTATAAGAACTATGGCAATTTCGGGTGCGTTATGTGGTATTGCAGGTATGCTTTTGGTTTCTGGAACTGACCACACAATTAACACAAATACTGTCAGTGGAATGGGATTTACTGCAATTATGGTATCCTGGCTTGCTAAATTCAATCCAATTTATATGATTTTAACATCATTTTTGATTGTGTTCTTAGAACAGGGTGCAGGCGAAATCGCAACCACCTTCCAATTAAATGAGAGTGTTGCAGATATATTGACAGGAATAATTCTGTTCTTCATTATCGGATGTGAATTCTTTATTCAATATAAAGTACATTTCAGAGCAAAAAGCAAGGAGGGAATAAAGGCATGATAGCAACAATTATTAATAAGGCAATTATTCAGGGTATTCCCCTTTTATTTGGCTCAACAGGTGAGATTATAACCGAGAAATCAGGTAACTTAAACCTTGGTATTCCGGGAATTATGTATGTTGGCGGCAGTGCAGGAGTAATCGGAGCTTATATTTATGAAAAATCGGTTGAAACTCCTCAGGCCTTCTGGTGTATTTTAATACCACTTCTATCTTCAATTCTTGGGTCTTTGATTGCAGCATTGATTTACAGCTTTTTGACTATAACTCTTCGTGCAAACCAAAATGTGACTGGTCTTGCTCTGACAACCTTTGGTGTCGGATTTGGAGATTTCTGGGGTGGTTCATTGACAAAGATTGTGTCAGGTGGAGGAAATCTTTCAGTTAAAACAACTGCTGATTATTATAAGACAACATTGCCTTTTGCCGATGATTTAGGTGCATTTGGTGAAATATTCTTTAATTATGGTTTCTTGGCATATCTTGCAGTTATAATTGCACTTTTAGCAGCATATGTCTTAAAGCGCACAAGAGTTGGTCTGCATTTAAGAGCAGTTGGAGAAAACCCTGCTACTGCAGATGCTGCAGGAATTAATGTTACAAAATATAAGTACCTTGCAACCTGTATCGGAGGAGTTATTGCAGGTCTTGGTGGACTATATTTCATTCTTGACTACACAGGTGGTTCATGGACAAATGGTGGATTTGGTGACAGAGGCTGGCTTGCGATTGCGCTTGTTATATTCGCATTGTGGAAGCCTAATATCGGAATTATAGGTTCATTTGTTTTTGGTGGACTATATATTGCATATTCATACATTGACGGGCTAAGCAGAAGTGCAGTTGCAATTTTTAATATGCTTCCATATGTTGTAACAATTTTAGTTCTGATTTTAACAAGTGTTATGAGAAAGAGAGAAACTCAGCCACCGGAGTCATTAGGGTTGGCGTATTTCAGAGAAGAAAG
>JAZNOH010000004.1:0-10478 GCA_045580715.1 Clostridia bacterium | reverse complement strand
TCCGCATTAGTTACTTTTGTTTCTATATTTGCGGTTTTAAGTGCATTTGCTATTGTTTCAATTATCATTTGTTTTGTTTTATCTTCTTTGCGAGTTCGTGTTACAGTTTTTCCATAGGCATTTACTGCTTTTGACACTTTTGTATATTTCTTAACTGCTTTCTTTTGTTCTGTAGTTAGATTATCTTTGACTTTATTCTTGTTAACATCTTCGTCAAACTGTAACAATTCAATAGCATCTTCTCTTGATATGTCAAGAGATTTCATCATTTGCAAGATTTTCTCTTCCATATAGTTACCCCCTTGGGAGGGCGGATATTACTCCGCCACAATGTACATTTTAACTTTCTTTTCTATGATTTCAACTATATCACCATTTTCCACAAGTTTCTTAATTTGCGGACTTACCTTTTGTGTAGTCAAGACCTGACCATTATACTCATAATTAAATGCTCTTACAATGTCACTGCAAGACATTGGTTTTTCATTTTCAACCAACTTGTTGAAAATTTCGTTTCGCAAATCAACATTCTTGTCAACTTTTGTTTTGTTAGCATTTTTCTTTTGAGTTAGTTCAATCTGTCTTTCGATAAACTCAATGTCTTCTGGGTCTGTCAATTTTGCTTTGATAATCTCAAATCTTTCTACTTTTGTTAGTTTCTTTTCTGTCATAAAAAACACATCCTTTTCTTAATTTTTATTTTTTATACCTTTTCCCTTGGTACATATTTATTATAACATAGTTTTAAGTATTTGTCAATACTTTTTTAAAAAATTTTTTAATCTTTTTCAATTCTTACATTTTGTACTTTTTCAAAAATAAAAACTTCTTCCCACAAAAGGTCTGCCTTACATTTCATACAGTGACCACTCCAATGTTGAATAATGAAATCTGCTTCGTGATTTACATCATAGCAATCATAAAGCTCAATATCTGTTGAACCACACTTTGGACATTTAAGCATTTTTCTCATCTCCTTTCATAATTTATTATATCATTTTTAAGTCTATTTGTCAATATTTAAAATGAAATTTGTTTGTTGTGAAATTCACTAAACCTTTTGTAAATTTTTGTGCAAATTTGCTAAATGCGCCCGGGCACTTCACTAGACTAAAGTGAGGATGATTTTAGTCATCCTCTCCCTCACAGTCTGCAACATCATAAATTTCTTGGGTGCGGAAATCACTTTCAATTGAGTTTGTGTAAATTTCAATCTCATTTCTCATCCACAATTCACGAACTGCATAAGCAACATCTTCGCCTTCACTTTCCATAAACTCACGAACTTTCTGTTCATCTTCTTCAGTTAGTTCACAACTATACCATACTTCCGCAATTGCAGTTAATTCAATCATATTTTCACTTCCTTTGGTTCATAATATTTTTCAAATATAAATTTTTCTTTCCATTGAAAATCTTTTTCACATTGAAGACATTGACCTCGACATTTCAAAAAAATTTCATCAACATCAACAAAAACATCAATGTTTTCATTCCATAAGATTTCTTCATTGCAATTTGGACATTTTGGATTTCTCACATTCCCCACACTCCTTTTGTATCAAATATAGTATCATATTCAATTATAAGTAAATCATTTTCGGTGTACATTCTAACTTGAGTACCACCAAATTCCATAAGATTTCGCAAGTGATAATAAAATTCCCAACTTTCATTTTCTCTTGCATCAAGTTTGTATTGTGTAGTTTGTACACCAATCATAATTTACATCCCCTTTCTTTAATAATATTATATCATACTTTAATACCTTTGTCAAGCATTATTTTTTTAAAATTATTTTCCATATCTTTGTAAGTTTGGATTTCTGTTTCAAAATGTTTCCATTCGTCTTGATTACTGTCATAGTAAAACCAACCTGAGTATTTTGATAAGTCTATATCCTGACTATAATCTGTTGAAAATGGACTTGAGCACCAATCATTAGTAAAAAAATTATTTATAGATTTTTTATCATCATCATTGTTGACATAGATATAATAAATTTTTTCTGCTTCAAAGTTTTGATTATCTATCACTTCAAATTCTTCATTAAGAAAAGTTGTACTTTTACATAAATCATTTAGTTTTAATGATTTTTCATAGTTAATACATTCTATTTCATTTTCAAACTCTACTCCATCAATGGCTACATAAATAATTTTTTCTGTCATAACTATCATTTCCTTTCATTTCGTACTTTTTATTGTAATAATATTATATCATACTTTTATTTATTTGTCAATAGTTTTTTTAAATAATTCCAAAAATTCATTTCAATAACTTTTATATCTTTAAGATTTTCACATAAATAAGGTAATATTCGAGTTAAATCACTCCAACTTTTATATTTTGTAAAAAGCAAATCACCATTTGGTAATTCGATTATAAATCTTTTTTTCATATCTATCACTCACTTTCTATATTTATTATAACATAATTAACATTTAATTGCAATAGTCAAAATGCACAAAGATACTTGCGGTTTTTGGTTAATGTGCACAAATTGCCCGGGCGGTTAGTTACAACTAACTATCTCTTAAAAAAATTGTGCAGGTTCTTACCCCTACACAATTCCTTTTTATGTTCTTGGTGCTGACAAAACAATTTTGAATTTTCTATCATTGTAATTCAACAAAATTTCTCGCTCGATGTTTGTTATTTCGTGGTTAATTTCCAATTGAGCAAGGCTTTCCGCAAGTACATTAATTAAATGTCTTTTATCTTCATCAGTTTTTCTAACTCTTGTAACAGTTTTTCCATAAGCATTCACAGCCTTACTAACTTTAGTGTATTTTTTACTTGCTTGTTTTTGCTCTTTGGACTGTTCAAAAAGTTTTTCGCCTTTGTCGATTTTTTCATCATCTTGTAAAATTTCTATTGCCTCATCTCTTGATACATCAAGACTTTTCATTAACTGCAAAATTTTTTCTTCCAACTTATTCAACCCCTTTCGTAGGGGGTAGGGTTATTTAACCCTACGCCAACTGAAAATACTTAACTTTCTTTTCAATAATTTCCTTTAGGATACCATTTTCAACCATTTTCTTCAACTGTGGGGACAACTTCTGTGTTGAATACTTATAGTTAGTCTTACGAACAATGTCGGAACAGTTCATCATCAAGGTTGGTTCATCATAGAAAACCTGTTCAATGTCTTTGATAACACCCTCATTTTCGGCAATTTTCTTTTTGCTTACTGACTTGTAAGAGTTTTTCTTACGCAACAATTCCATTTCGTGATTGATAAATTCAACCAACATTTTGTTTTCTGCTACCTCACCAATAGCAAGCAACATCTCATACTTTTCAACCTTTGTAATTTTCTTTTCAGCCATAAAAAACACATCCTTTTCAAATTATTTTTTGTAGGTTAAAGTTGGCTTTCCTTTACCTTATATATTTATTATATCATACTTTTAGAGGATTGTCAAGACTTTTTTTAATTTTTTTATTTCGTTCTTGCTTGTCCTCTCTCTTAAGTACATACTTATTATAACACATCTAACACCTAATTGCAATAGTTAAAATGCACAAAGAATGCGGGATTTGTTTGTGCAAAATGACGGGGGCGCCCGGGCAGTTAGTTAAGGCTAACCGCACAAGTGTAAAAATTTTGTGGAGATTAACTCCACAAAATTCTATGTTTATTTAATACCTTTTTAAATTTTTTCTGTGGTATTTGGTAGCAATTTCTTTTGATACCTTTGTTAATTTTTTCGTGATACTGTAAACATTTACACAAGATTTCAAGTTCAATTTTTACATCTGCAAGTCCTGTGTGTTCTTCTTCAAAATCCAAGTCTTGATGTAAAAATCTGTAAACTATTTCGGCAGATGTCTGCATATTTTCAGCTTTTGAATAAAATTCATTGTCAAGACAAAATTTTGCATAATCCATTCTATTGCATATTGTTTGACAAGCCATATGCCAAATGCAACAAATTTCTGTTCCATAGGGGAAAAACCAACGCATTTTTGACTTTGTGATATATCTCAAAGTTTTGTTGCAACCTCTGTAATCAAAACTTGCATTGTAAGCATATATTTTTTTAATTCCATAATCTTTACATAACTTATGTAAAATTTTTCTTACTGTTGTTAATTGTGCCATTTTTGTTTCATTGTTTTTTAATGCTTGCTGATATATTGGAATTTTTTCGGAATAATAGGCACTCTGCATTAATTCTTTTTCTCTTGCGAAAATGTCATAGATTGTAAAACTATATTCCTCGTAAATGTTCATTTTTCTATCAGCAACTACAAAGCCAATATCATAAGCCAAGTTATCATCAATAGAATTTGCTGTTTCAATATCCAATACAATAAATTTTTCTGTTTGTCTGCTCATTTTTTATCCTTTCCTTTCCTCAATCTATAATTATTATATCATAGATTTAAGTGTTTGTCAATAGTTTTTTTAAATTTTTTATCACCTATTAAAAAAACTTTATATTTACAATCCCAAAAGTATCTGCCGAATAAATGTTTGATTTTGCGGTTTTTCATTATTTCATTTACAATAATATTTGTTGGAAGGTGTCTTGTCATTGTTCTCTCCTCACTTTCTGATACTATTATACCACCTTTCGGGAAAAAGGTCAATAGTCAAGTTGCACAAACATTGGGTTGAAAATTTGTGTAATATGCGAATTGACAAAACTCGGTCCGCGGCGTTGTGTGCGGACCGGGCAAAAGTTTACATAATATTTTTCAGGTCAATGCAGAATAGACCTGTTTTTCTGCAGGTCTATTTTCTTTCTTTATAATCTTTAAATACTTGAATTAATTCATCAAAATCTACACTTGCATATACATCAGCCTCACATTCCTCATAATAGGTTTCTAAACAAAAAGTGGCAAAAGGGTCATAAGTTTTAAGTTTTTCAAGTTTTTCAATAATATCTGCAACAATATTTTTTGCTTGCGTTTTCTCTTGTTTTTCAATTTCTTGGTCAAGATTTCTCATTTCTTCTGCGAGCTTATTTCTTTTTTCAATTAATTCTTCATAATAACTCATTTTATTATCTCCAATCTTCATTATTTAAAAATTGTTCAATATTACGATAAACACTTTCCATATTATCACTACAAAATGCTTGAAAAGGACATTTTTTACAATCATAATTATTACAAAGCCTATTATTCATATAAAATTTATCTGCCAAATCATTCATTTTTTCAATAATATTAATTTCTTCTGGTGTAAATTCAATTTTTACTTTTTCTTTTATAATTTTCATAATTAAAACTCCTATCTTTCTAAAAAATTTATTAAACTTCTTTTAAAATCATCAATCTTTTGGTTATATCCACAAAAAAATTTCAAAGGACATTTCTGACAATCGGGACTTTCACCACAATTTTCTTGAAATGTATTTGCAAGATTAATTATCGTTTGTATTGCCTCTTCTTCTTGCTTTGTAAAATCAATTTTAATTTCTTTTTTTAATTCCATAATATCATTTCCTTTCTTTGCGGTTGGGGTGTTTTCCCCTCACCTTTACTGTACCTATATTATACCAAATTTATTTGGAAATTGCAATAGTCAAAATAACTAAATTTCTTTGCGGTTTTTGTGCAATTTTACCAAGATTGCCCGGGTGATAAGTCTGCAAACCGCAGACTTATTTATCATCATATGTATTTATAGAATAATAACAATTTGAAAGATATTCATCATATTCTTCTTCGTTGTATTCTTCATCCCAACCAAATGCGATGTAAGCATAAGTTTCTGCATATTCAGGTAAATATTCATCTGCAAAATCTTCTGCATCCCTATAATCGCCTTCATATATTTCTTCTATATTGCAACCACAATACCCATTTTCAAAAGTTATTAACCATTTAGCCATAATTATTTTCCTCCTTTAAATCATTTCTATTAAATTAAATAAGTTTAAAATCAATAAAGCAACATTTAAAATTATTAAATTTATTCGTTTTGCTTGCCAACAAAAAGCAGTTGCTATGAGCGAGCCAATTGTAAACAATACAGTTGGATTTCCGCCCATAATACCAATGACTGCACAGATTACATAGATTATACTTGTTATATCAGTTATATCAAATTGATATTTTCTATTTAATTCAAAAAAGTTTATTATTTTTGTCATATTTACAACTCCTTTAATATATCCATTATGCAATCAACATTAAATGCTTGACCAATCCAATTTTGACGATTTTTTAATTCATCGTCAAAAAGTATGTCGTCAAAACTATAACAAAATTGTTCTTTTGGTGTTCCGTATTTTACAATATGAATTTCATCCCATTGAACACTTGGTAAATGTTTATGCAACCATTCAATTTTAGTTTGTGTTACTCTTGTATCAAATTCATCACAAGAATTTTTTGATAACCAACTTATAATGCAGATTTCATAGCCTTGTCTTTGTAGTCTGTTTAACACTCTTGCAAGACTTGACATTCTCAAAAGTGGTTCTGCCTGTCTATATGGTGTATCATCAAAGTTTTGTAAACATTCAAGCCAACCATTTACACCATAAAAATTTGCTATTGTTCCATCCATATCAAAGTTAATTCTCATATTATTTTACCTCTTTTCTAAAATTTCTATTGGTTGAATATCAATCTCAAATTCTTCTGTATCAATTTGACATCCACAACATTCACAAATATCAAATTCTAATATATTGCCACAGTCGGGACATAATAGGCTTATTTCTTTAATTTCTACTTGCGGTCTTTTCATATTTATCACCCTTTCCCTTTCATTCTTCATTATAAATAGCAATAGTTTTACTATTATATCTTTTCTTAAAAATACCTTTTATTTCAATTTCTTCAACTGTAATATAAATATTATCTTTATCTTCTGCACAATCAAGTGCAAAATTATTTGCTATTGAAAATCTATCAAAACTTTTTGATGTTGCAAGACGTCCACAGCAATAAATCATTGATACTAAATAATAAATTTTTTTCATTCTTATTTCCTCTTTCATTTTCTATAATTATTATACCAAATTTTTCCCATTTTGTCAAGTATTATTTTTTATAGTGGGGGTAGGGTATTACACTCTATCCGCCAACCATTGAAGCATTTTTTTACTCTCACTTTTTGCCATTACTTTAAGTCCGCCGCCATTTCTTGTACTATCTCTTGTTATGTAACAAAATTCCATTACAAATTCAGCAAATTCAGTCATATCCATTTCGTAGCCTTTATAATCTTTTGTTACATACAAAACTTTTTTACTTGCGGTGTGTTCCATATAGTATGCAAGCTGTTCAGCAACCGTATCACCTTTTATTAATTTTGCACTTGCAAGGGTGAATTTTGCACTTTTAACACTTAAATGATATTCTGGAATGTCGCTATCGACGTAGTATGCGATATGGTCGGGTTTTCTTATTTCGCCCGTATATGTGTATGTTGCACACTGTTCCATATGGTAGCCATTATTTTTAATTGTTTGCTCAAGTTTAAAGATTTTTTTAAATGTCATAGTGTTGTACCTCTTTCTCATTTGTTAATATAATTATATCATAACCGTGCCAAGAAGTCAAGAGTTTTTTGTTACAATTATGTTACAGAATTGTTACAATTATGTTACAAAAATGAAATAAATTTTGCATCAACGGAGCCGGGCGTTTCCTTTAAGTGTAAAGTAAATAACTTTACACGTCGAGAGTGTAAAGCTTATAGCTTTACAGGATTTTACGCTTTAGCACTTTAGCGTACTAAAGCGGAGAAAAAATCCACAACGCACCCGGGCGTGTCAAAACGGGCTGCTTCGCCGTGGGCAGCCCGGCAAATCTATTAAAAAATAAAAAGACTTTTGTGCAATATGCACAAAAGTCTATCTCTTACATTTACAAGACCGACAATCCCCAATATCCTTTAAATTTTTTGCAATTATATTTGCAATAATTTCATTGTAACTTTTCAAAATTTTCATAGTGATTACCTCTTTTCATTTTATTTAAGTTCCTTGCCCTTTCTGTAATTATATTATATCATAGAAAGGACGATTTGTCAAGTATTTTTTAACAATTTTCTGAAAAAAATTGTCCTAACATTTTTTCAACTTTTTCTGCATCGGTAATAAGAATGTTATTACTATAACAAATATAACCGATTAAGTCACGTTCATCGTTGTAAATTGCATTATCTTCATTTTCAAAGGTTTGCGGTGTGCTTGCATAGGTGCTTGCTTGTTTTTCACCTAAATCATTATAAAGTGCAAATTTTAATTCGGGGTACATTGCCTTAATAAGATTTTTTGCTTTGACCCAATCTATTTCTTCAAATGGTTGGTATTTTTTAAGAACTATTTCACCATCTTTTGTGATGAAAATTTCAAGGGGGTCGCTCTCTTTAATTCTCACTGATTTGCGGACTTCTCTTGGGATTACCACTCTGCCCAAATCGTCAATTCTTCTTACAATACCTGTTGCTTTCATTTTAAATACCTCTTTTCTTATTTTTTTATATTTTACTCAACGCTTATGGCTTGTCCGTTAGCATTAAAATTAAAACACATTGCTCTTTCAAAACCGTCTACCACTTCAATCCATTCAGTGCCATCATCGCATATTCCAGTATGGTAAATAGCATTTATTCTTTCAAGCATAGTGATTAACATTTCTTTTTCATTCATTTTGTTTTACCTCTTTCATTTACTATAATTATTATAACACATTTATATTATTTTGTCAAGTGTTTTGAAAAAATTTTTTTCTTGGGTTTAGCAATAAACCAAACCCATTGTTTTCCAATTTAGAACGCTAATTTGGTTGCATTCTCTGCCGATTTTTAAAGCCTCGATTTTTGTATTTACTCTGTGACTTTTATCTATGTAATAAATACCTTTATTATACCAAACACCACAATTACCGTTATAATCTTTTATTATTTGCATTGCTGTGTGAATATCTGTGGTTTCTTTGCCTTCGGTTGCTACTTGCCAACCGCTTTTGTAATTTATCTTTTGACCATTTTTTAAAGTCAAGCCATCATTATTTGTAAGTTTCTTAAGTGTTCTAATATTAATCATTTTTAACTCCCTTTCCGTTTCCTTTCTATGTATTTATTATACCATAGTTTTACCCGTTTGTCAATAGTTATAGGATAATTATATTATACAAAAATATAAATTTGACACGTCGCAAAATTGTACAATATGACTATATGCGATTTAGGGTTTCTGCGGATTGTTCGGTATGTGCGGAAGTTCAGCCAGCTTTATGGCTGAACTATATCGCAAAACCGCTATTTAATATTTTTTACTATATCATCTTTTATGTTTTTAGTACCATTACTATTCATTATCAAATTCACTCTATCACACTCTTGTAAATCTACATTATGCACTTCCCACAAGTTGCCGTTATGGTCTTGTATCAATGCAGACTGTTCGCACACTTCTGCCACTATGCAATCATCTAAAGTATATGTGTTATCATATACACTTGCACCATATACACCTATTGCTATACATATTCCTAAAATCCACATCTTCATATTATAATATACTCCTTTTCTATTGTTTTGATATAGTTGGTATATAACCAACTATATCAATATTCATACCATTCAAGTAATTCACATCTTGTCACTTGTAGTTTATCACATATATTTAATAACTTATAAAAACTATCTTTTGAACTGTTTCGGTCAAGATATTCATCGATTGCATTTATTACTATGTCATACTCTTCATCACCTAATTCATCTATAACACTTTCTACTTTGTTTATTATTTCCATATCGAACAATTCTTCTTCGTTATATTCTTCTATATTATTTTCTTCTTCTTCACTTGTCAATATATTTAAGCAACATTGTAAATGTATATCCATATTTTCAAGTTCGTCAAGTTTATTACTATAATCTTTGCTATGTTGTAATATTTCCATTCCTATTGTCTGTAATTCCTGTACTGCCTTAATGTAATCACTTAATGTTTTCATATTATACACTCCCTATATTATCTTATCTCTATGCGGTTAGCACCAAACTAACTGCATATTATTCCATTGTAATATGCTTTGCTGATTGTGTTGTTTACCTATTTCAATAGCCTTATACTTTGTGTTCACTCTATGGCTTTTGTCTATATAGTAAACTCCATTACTGTACCATATGCCACAGTTGCCGTTATATGCCTTAATGTATTGTCTTACTTGTGCTATGTCAGTAACCTTAACACCATCAGTTGCTACTTGGTAACCACTCTTGTAGATGATAGGTTTACCATTCCTTAGTGTTAATCCGTCGTTATTTCGTAATTTTCTTAAAGTCCTTATGTTTATCATATTGTTAAATCCTTTCTTATATTGGTTGCTACTACTTATATAGTAGCGACCTTTGTATTATTATACTATAAATTTCTCTATCTCATAAAAATTGAATAATTCATATGTTGACATCTCAAATTTAACGGACAAATCTATTATATCATCAAAATCATAAAATGGACTACCTTGTTTATATCCTTTTAATGTAT
>JAZNOH010000003.1:0-7206 GCA_045580715.1 Clostridia bacterium | reverse complement strand
TTTCAGTCCCTTCGGGTAGAAATTTAAACACATCAGAAGCAGAAATATATTCACAATCACCTTCTCTATGCTTACGAATATAAATCACATAATCACCCCTCATTGATTTAAAAGCAATAGTAAACCAAGAATCATTCGGATTCCTTGAGATTCAGTACACACTGGAGAATCCGAAACTTTGATATAAACTCAGACAGCATACTTCAAAGTACATAATAGAGTAAATAATGGTCTCGAAAATTATGTCATTCTGTCAGCCTATTTTCTGATAAAAAGCACCATCTTAAAAATATCAAGTCTATCCTGTGAGCAAAATTTAGCCCTGTAAAAGCAATAAAAAAGCGTAGGCAACTTACACTACCTACACTTTTAACCCTTTTATTTATACAATTGTAGCCCTTTAATAAAAGGTTTTGCCTCTTCACGAGTCAATATTCCAAGACTTACAGCAGTTAAACTGTCTGGAGCTACTTCATTACAACCAACATCATGTATAGCATAAAAATCTTTTTCCAATCTTTTCAAAACTTTTTCATGAGCTCCAAGAATTATCTTCTTCTGAATACCCTTATACCACTCTATAAACTTATCTGTGTTACCCTCTTCATAAGCACAATAAGTACAAACATGACCAACTTGTGCAGCAAGTTTACCAGGTGACATACCCAAATCTTTATTTACCACAATATACTGAATCAATTCAGACATATCAACTTCAACATTAGCCATTTTAAACACCTCACAAAATATCAAAAGCGCATAAATCTTCAGTATTTGTCAATTCTGACCACCTTGCTGACAATAATTTTGCATAATCTATACAATTTAAACCATAACTACCCAAAGCGTAACCATCATTTACTTCTATCAACAAAGTTTCACCAGAATCAGTAACACCTATATCTATAGCACAACCTTTAGGACAATTTACATAGTCAGAAACAATATTTTCAACCACTTTATAATCAAAATTAAGACGCCAATCCCCATTATAAGGTCTTACATCTATAACTTTACCATAACGAATAAAACAACGCCATTCAGCCTTAAAATCAACTATTTCTGAACACCAAACAGGAGTAGTTTCACTACAAGAAGCCTTTAACAAATCCATAGAATTATTAACTACAAACCCAGTAAATTCCTTTTGATTAAAAGACTTTACAAATACAGGCCAAGAATCACTATTTTTACATACTTCATCAAAAAAGGTAGACCAAACTCGTCTACCTAAATATTTATCCAATTCAACAGGATAGTCTATATTAGGTATTTCAATACCTAAATCTGCCATGTGAGAACGAACAGTACCCACACCACCTATTACTATATCTTCTTTCTTACAACTTTGCAAAGCCTCAAAAGAATTAAAAAATACAGTTTCAAAACCCATTTTACTAAAACCAGTATTAGCATTTGCAACATTATAACTATTTGATGAAGTATTATGCATTTCTTGTAAAAATACACGCATAAAATCACCTCAATATATTGGCATGAGTGGAAAGACTCGAACTCTCACCGATGGTTTTGGAGACCATAATGCTACCATTACACCACACTCATATATTTTGGTGCGTCTTCAGGGACTCGAACCCTGGACCTGTCGATTAAGAGTCGAATGCTCTACCAACTGAGCTAAAGACGCATATATTGGTGTGCCTGGAGGGACTTGAACCCTCGACTCCTTCATTAAAAGTGAAGTGCTCTACCAACTGAGCTACAGGCACATATTTAAAACTTTATCAAAAGTAAAGTCTTGAACAAAATTAACATTCTTTTGTTGATTTGTTTTTGTAACAGATTTCCTAAAACAAATACTTTTTTTACCCCTTACTTTATACTCAGGAACTAATAATAACATATCCCAAGGTTGTAAATAAAACACAAAATAATCAATATCTGTATAAAAATCCAAACGCTTATTAGTTATATGATTTTTTGTACTCACACACATACATATAATACTATCAGTATCAGTCAGTTCTGAAGTGTACTTTACTTGAATTTTATTTAATTTGCCATTAAATTCAGCAATCAAATCATAACGACAATTATCACCAAAAGGTACAGAAACTGTAATACCGTATTTTATAAATTCTGCTAAAGCAAGTGACTCTGCAATATTTCCTTTATCTTTTGAATTCAAATTTACCACACCTTGTATAATATTTAAAATTAGGCTATAGGTCTTTCACCTATAGGATAGTGAAGTGTTTTATAGTTGCGCACCTATTAAACACAGATACATCTAATCCATACTTGTCTTGTCACACTATTTCTCAATACCCTCGATTTTAAGAGATTTTCTTTTTGGTCGCCAGCAGTGGACTCGAACCACTTCCTCCCTCTCCTTTTGAGAGCGTGCTTACCCTATACACCAACTGACTAATCCCTGCCTACACACCAACGAGGCTGTACATTCCTCTATGTTGATGCTTGTACAATGTAGGCACAACGATATTGGCATCTTGCTCTGCCACCTAATTTTATTATATTTGTTCCACTTTCTTATTCACCTGTTTACAGAACTCCAAATAGTCCTCAACAGCATCTACAAAAGAATCATAAAAGCCTTCTGGCTTTTCGCTATCAAAACTTACCAAATCTGTTATATTCTCTATTTTACCATAATACAGATTATCTTCTTCACTAAATAACATAGTAGTTTTGAAGCCTTTATATTCAAATACTTTATTCATTTTCTTCACTCCATTTACAGAATAAGAATTAGAACAATGGCGTCCTTGATAAGATTTGAACTTACGACCTACCGCTTAGGAGGCGGTTGCTCTATCCAACTGAGCTACAAGGACATATATAAATTTATGGGGTGAATGGTGGGATTTGAACCCACGACTTCAAGTGCCACAAACTTGCGCTCTAACCAACTGAACTACATTCACCAAATACTTAAAATGGCACTCTTGGAGGGATTTGAACCCCCGACTTACTGGTTCGTAGCCAGTTACTCTATCCACTGAGTTACAAGAGTATATGTATGGGGGAGTAAAATCCCCCATTATTAAATTACTTTTTCAAAGACTTTTTATCAACAACTTCTGAAAGACCAGCAAGAGTACCCGCTAAACCCTGAAGTTCACTCGGTACTATAATCTTTGTAGCCTGCCCATCAGACATTTTTTCAAGAGCCTCAAGACTTCTTAAACGAATTACAGATTCATCTGCACCGATTTCCTTAATTTTAGAAAGACCTTGAGCAGTAGCCTCCTGAATTTTAAGAATTGCTTCCGCTTCACCTTCAGCACGCTTAATACGAGATTCTCTTTCAGCCTCAGCCTCAAGAATTGCAGCAGCCTTTTTAGCTTCAGCACGAAGAATAGTAGACTCTTTTTCACCCTCTGCAAGAAGCACAGCAGACTTCTTTTCACCTTCTGCCTGAAGAATCTTTTCTCTTCTTTCACGCTCAGCACGCATCTGCTTTTCCATTGAATCCTGAATATCCTTTGGAGGCATAATATTCTTTAACTCAACACGAGTAATTTTAATACCCCAAGGGTCTGTTGCTTCATCAAGAATTGCACGCATCTTTGTATTAATGGTATCACGAGATGTAAGAGTTTCATCAAGTTCCAAATCACCAATAATATTTCTTAAAGTAGTAGCAGTTAAATTCTCAATAGCACTCATAGGATGTTCTACACCATAAGTAAGCAATTTCGGGTCCGCAAAATACAAATAAACAACAGAGTCAATCTGCATTGTTACATTATCCTTTGTAATAACAGGCTGAGGCTTAAAATCAACGACCTGTTCCTTCAAAGAAACCCTTTTTGCTATTCTATCAATAAAAGGAACTTTAAAATGAATACCCGTCTGCCATACAGCATGAAAAGCACCCAAACGCTCCACTACATAAGAATTTGCCTGTGGAACAATTTTTACACAACTTACTATAATTATAATAGCAAGAACAATTAACCCAATTATAATTGATGATGGGTCTAACATATAAAAATCAAACATTTATATATCCTCCTTATTTAGATAAACTTTTTACATAAATAGTGTTACCCACTAATTTATCTACAATAACTTTTTCATTTACAGCATATACAGCACCATCAACAGACTTTGCAGACCATAATTGACCATTTATTTTAACAATACCAGTATTTGCACTTGAATTTATTTCTTCAAATACTAAGACCTCTTTACCAGCATAAGCATCAAGATTAGTAGGAACAAAATTATCCTTCAAATGCTTTACCCAATATCGTCTAAAACAAAAGATACAAATTAACGATACAACTGCAAAAGCCACAACTTGAATTGCAATATGTAAATCTAACATAGCAAGTAACAGGGCAATCAAAGCACCAGCCACAAACCATATACTTATTAAACCTACTGTCAACAACTCAAGAACAAATGATACTATACCAACTGCCAACCACAAATAAACATCCATGATTACACCGCCTTACATCATTTTATTTTATAATTAATGTGTAATAAAATATGCTGAAATTATAAATATATCCTATGATTTTTATACATTTGTTCTACTGTTGGAGCAAGTAGTGGGAATTGAACCCACATCTTCTGCTTGGAAGGCAGACATAATAACCATTATACTATACCTGCATATTGGAGCGTGTAGCCTGATTTGAACAGGCGAATAATGAGGTTGCAGCTCATCTCCTTAACCACTTGGATATACACGCATATTATATTGGTGACCTATAGGGGAATCGAACCCCTAACCTTTGCCTTGAGAGGGCAACGTCTTAACCATTTCGACCAATAGGCCATATAAGTTGGTGGGCGAGGATAGATTTGAACTATCGTAGTGCGAAAGCACAGCAGATTTACAGTCTGCCCCATTTTCCAGACTTTGGTACTCGCCCATATTGGTAACGCCTAGGGGAATTGAACCCCTATTACAAGGTTGAAAACCTTGTGTCCTAACCATTAGACGAAGGCGCCATGTGGTGATGCCTATGGGAATTGAACCCTATATCATGAGATTGAAAGTCTCATATCCTAACCTTTAGACGAAGGCACCATATTGGTATCAGTGAGTGGAATTGAACCACTACTCTTTCGGGTATGAACCGAATGCTTTAGCCATTTAAGCTACACTGACATATTTAATAATTACTTGTTTTACATCTTCATATACAATATTATCTAAATCTTCTTTGTTTACAGTAATACAGACCACTTTTAAACCCTTTGATTCAGATAATTTTGATATATTTCTTATAGCCTTTCTAAACTTTCTATTACCTTTTTCAGTAAAATAAGATTTAGTATTACACATATCTATATCAGGGGCATTTAATTTTACTTCAAAAAACCAGCCTAATGACCAAATTTCATCAACAGTAAAATACTCATCTAAACCAGTTAAAATACCAACAGAATTATTTTCTGACTGAATTTCATATCTGTATAACAAGCAATGAACCCCCAATAATTATTCACCAGCATACGCCCATATATAACCATAAGCACTCCGTCGTATACCTTTACAAACATGTCTTATATGATGCGCTATACCTAAAGAATAATTTATATTCCTTTGAAATGATATAAACTTAGCAGCATCTGCAAAAGAGTTAAATGTTTGTAAGTATACCCCACCTAAAGAATACATATTAATTTTTATGCTATACTTTACCTTCGTGACATTAGCACCTGACATAGGTATTATTCCCTTATTTAACAATGCCCTATTTACTGTATCTACTGAAGTATTAAATTCTTTAGCCACATCTCTTATGACACCTAACTTTAAATAAGAATCTACTATCTTATCATAATCATTTAATAAAGAACCATCACCACCCATCGTGGCATTATACCCATTCTTATAAGAGTCATAAAAAGATATCCAGTATTGCTCACGCTCGGATAAAACAGAAACATCACACTCTTCTATACATTCAATATAAAAATTAGATATACCATATTTATTCATCGCCCTATATAAAGGTCTATTATTTCTATCTTCACGCTTTAAAGCATACATATGCTGACTCCAACGAGTTTCCAAATTTTCTGTGGTTTTACCTACATATATTTTACCATTTAACTTATTTATTATCTTATAAACATAAGCCATAGTATCACCCCTGTTATTGGCGCTTGGGATTGGAGTCGAACCAACATCCTCTGGTTTTTCAGACCAGCGCTCAGACCGCTTAAGCTACCCAAGCATATTTGAACAAATAAAAAGGGTATCATAACATGCCGAAACACATCATGATACCCTTTTATTAGCTATTTAATGCTACCAGCACAGGTGGCTGATTAGAGAGGCTCACTTAAAGTATTTTTGGCATGCTCAAATAATGCTACTTGTTCGTGTTCACGTCCATAGCATTTAAATGTTTTATACATTTCACACCAAAATCTCTTTAACATGAGTCTTACTCCTTTCAACAAAATTTTTATAACACCATTATGTACTGATTAACGCAAATTCCCTTAATTATAAATTATTTAAGAGAGTCTTTGAAAGACTTAGCTACTTTGAAAGCAGGAACTGTGCATGCAGGGATGTCGATTCTTTCGCCTGTCTTAGGATTAGTACCCTTTCTAGCAGCTCTTTCACGAGCTTCAAAAGTACCGAAACCGATAAGCTGAACCTTATCACCAGCTTCAACTGCAGCCTTAACAACTTCTACGAAAGCGTTGATAACTGCTTCTGTGTCCTTCTTCTTTGTGCCAGCTTTTTCTACGATAGCTGAAACTAATTCTGCCTTGTACATAATCTTTTACCTCCAAAATTAAATTTATCGCTCACGCGACATAAAAGATGTACTACACTAAACTCCTTTCGAGAGAATAGTGCCATCCGCACCAAAACCGAAGTTTTCTTACGGACTATACTAAGATTATAACTCCAAATCACTCAAAAGTCAAGTCTTTTTTTAAAGTTTTTTCAAATTTTTTCAGATTTTACCATTTTTCACAAAAACTGGCACATTTTTTAGTATAGTTTTGTTACAATCTACCTAACAATATAACAGTTTTTTGAAATTAGGCTACTTTCCAAAAGCCTTATCCAAAAAGTTAAAAGAAGTCTATCATTAAGAGAGTTTCTACATTATAATACATAGACTACTTAAATTGATGAATTAGTCCTTATTAGGAGTATAGGCATTAGCATCATAACCATAAGCCTTTTTAAATTCATCAAGGGACCAAGGTGCATACCCAATTTCACCTACAGAA
>JAZNOH010000002.1:0-2448 GCA_045580715.1 Clostridia bacterium | reverse complement strand
AAATTGTTTTGTTTTCAAAGTCCAATGAAACCGGATACAAATATGATGTTGCCGTTGAACTATCTTTTGTCATCCTTGCATAGTAAGTATCATTTACCTTTAACATCTCATATATCGGAATACTTTCTTCAAATGTTTTTGACCATTCTTCCAGATTATCATTAGCATCAAATCTGTATAATTTTTTTTCATTTTTACCATTGAAATAAAAAAAACCATCCGTCTGCATTACATATGTAGAGGTGTTTGTTGTACTGTAGAGCAATTTATCATCATATTTTTCGTCATAACGGTATATATTTGTATAGCCATTAGCCGATTTTGTTGCAAAATGTATTCCATCACCCATATCATAATAATAATAAACATCCCCAAGGTTTGAAAATTTTTTCAAACCATACAGTGTTTCTGGATAGACAAGGATATTGCCCAACCAAGCCTGTTTAATCTCGGTTGAGCCTAAATATGGTTTTCTGATTATATTGTCTGCTCCTTTAATCATTGGTTCTCTGCTGGTATTAAATATAATATTCTTGCAACAGGCTCAGCAGGTAATTCATTCACTAACTGTATATCATCAACATCAGTGAACTTCACCTGGAACTTATTGTCACTTTCTGTCTTTGTGTAATAATCATTCAATTGTTCTGATATGTCAACATCTGCAATCGCTTGGTCTATTTCTGTTTTGTTATATGTTTCAGACTTTGTGTAATAGTTTGCCAATTCATCAGAAATGTCAACATTCGCAATAGCTTCATCAACCTCCGTCTTGTTATATGTATCAGACTTTGTATAATAATTGTCAAGACTTGAAGCATCTGCCTTTGCGTTGATTCTGTCACTCAATGCACTCTCTGCTGCCAATGCTCTTTCTTTTTCAGTTTGAATTGCGCTTGCATTTGTCGCAATGCTTGTGGTATGTCCTTCAACAGTTGATGAAAGGGTATTTAAATCGCTCTGGTTGGCTTTTTGACCTATTGCTGTGGTATTTGTACTGACCTGTTGTGATAATGCGCTGAAATCACTCTGTGAGGCTCTTGAAGTGTCTGTTGGGTGTATATGGTCTGCTGCTGCATATTTGTTGCTTGAACCTATTGTTGCTACACCGTCCATCAGAGGATTTGTGGTTGCTTTTTCAACTGTCTTGTCCGGTACTATTTCCTTTGTGTCAGTCCAAGAGGTGTTATATGCCCATTTTGTTCCACTTTCTGCTGAATATGCAAAATCACCGGTTGTTCCGCTTAATGACTGTATTTCGGCATTTGTTGCAAAATAACCTTTGAAGTGTTCCTTTGATGCAAGTTCCTCTTGAATACCCTCAATTGCCGTTTTATTTGCGTCAGATTGGGCTTTCACGTTGTCAAGTGAAGATTGGTCAGCCTTGCCAGATAAAGTTGTCAGGATTGAATTATCTGCGTTTGTGCGGTTTGTAACCTCATTTGCAATATTGTTTGTATTTGTGTTCACTTGTTGTTCAAGTGCTTCCAATGAATCGGATGTGGCAATGCCTGTTGTATTGATTGTCACGTCATTTCCTTTTACATCAACCCTAATATTTGTACCAGATTTGATATTTGAAGCAACAAGATGGTTTCTTGAAGCTGTTTCCAAGTCACTTACCCTTTGTTTCAATGCGGACACTTCATCTTTCAATGTCTGAATATCTGCCTTGTTTGTCGTATTGTCAGTTTCAAGTGCATCAACTCTTGTTTCAATTGCATCAATATTATCATTTATTGTCTGAATATCACCCTCGATGTTTGTTATTGAGGTTGTATGTTGGTTTATTGTATCACCAAGTTGTGTTATCTCATCGTTAATGTTTGTGATATCCTGTTTGATATTTGTTATTTCCCCGTCAATCGTTTCAAACGTATCACCAGATGCTTCCGACAAATCTGTTATTTGTTGCTGTAAGTCAATGTCCTTGTCTTTCAAGTCATCAATTTGTGACTGTAAACCATTTTCAACTCCTGTTGCTCTTGTTACCTCATTTGTTAAATTTGTCTGTAAGGTATTGTCACCATTCTGTCTTGCGGTTGCCTCTTGTTCAATGAGATTGTCAACCTGTGCCTTGTTATATGCATTTACATCACTTGCTGTAAGTGTAATGTCACCTTGCATACCATTAACGGAAGTAACACCAATGTTTGATGGGTCAAAGAGTTTACCCATAGCCTCTGCAATCTCGTCAATATCATATTCAACACCATCAATATTGAGAGGAATGTCAGCACTCCATACCGCATTCTTGTAGAAATAATCCTCTTTGAGATAGAACTTGATGTTCTTGTTTTCTATCTTGTATGTAAGACCTGCAAGAGCGAAACCCTTTTGAAGTTTGTACTCTCCGTTGTCATTTATTTCTTGTAATTGGAGATAATTCTCACCAGTTATAATTCTCTTCATTATTTGTACAAATAAAAGTTTATTAATTTCTTTAAT
>JAZNOH010000001.1:0-1980 GCA_045580715.1 Clostridia bacterium | reverse complement strand
ATATTTGCTTAAAATTAAGACCATCTCTTGGATGGTCTTTATTATTTATATAGCATAGGCGTAAAGTCTATCGAGAAATGGAGATGAAAAAACATGGGAATTAATTTAGAAAAAGGTGGCACTATTAATCTTAATAAGTGTATTGACCTTTCAAAAAGACCTCAAGGCTTAAATAAAGTAACTGTTGGTCTTGGTTGGGATGTAAACACAGGTTATGGTGCTGATTATGACCTTGATGCTATGGCTGGTTGCTTAAATGCAAATGGTGTATTGGCTAATGGTGACTCCAGTTTCATTTACTTCGGTCATAAAAATGGTAAAGGTTTGTATCTTACTGGTGATAATCTTACTGGTGAGGGTGATGGTGATGATGAACAGATTGTTGTAAATCTTAATGAAATCCCATCTGATGTATCTGTAATCAGTTTTGCAGTAATTATTTACAGTGCAAGAAGTCGTGGTCAGTATTTTGGTAAAGTAAAGAATGCGTATATTCGTGTTGTTGATGATGTATCTGGTCAGGAACTTGTTCGTTATAATCTTACTGATGAATTCCATAAGGAAACAGGTGTAATTGTAGGTGAGTTAGAAAGAGATAATGCTGGTGGTTGGAAGTTTAATGCTATTGGTCATGGTCTTATGAATGCTACTCATACTACTTTGAAGCAGGATTATAATTCTACTGGTGGTTCTTCAAGCAATAATTATTCTGGAAATAGTTCTTCTGAACAGCCTCGTAAAAAAGGTTTGTTTGGTGGTTTGTTTGGCAGATAATAAATATTGTTTGCAGATGTAAATTTATATTTTGATGTTGTTAAAGGGTATATTTGACCTAAATCTTAGGATGCGGGTTATTATATAAAACTAGTTTTATAGGAGGAATTTGAAATGGCTATTTCATTGACTAAGGGTCAGAAAATTGATTTGACCAAAACAAATCCTGGTCTTACTAAAATCACAGTAGGTCTTGGATGGGACACAAATAAGTACGATGGTGGAGCTGCATTTGACCTTGATGCTTCTGCTTTCTTGCTTAATGGTGCTGGTAAGGTAGATAAGGAAGAAAACTTCATCTTCTATAAGAATCTTACTGCTGCTGGCGTTCAGCACATGGGTGATAACCTTACTGGTGCTGGTGATGGTGATGACGAACAGATTTGCATTAATCTTGCTGAAGTTGCTGCTGATGTTGAAAAGATTGACTTTACTGTTACAATCTATGATGCAGAAACAAGAGGTCAGAACTTTGGTATGGTTGAAAATGCATTCATCAGAATCGTTAACACAGAAACTGGTGAAGAACTTGTAAGATATGACCTTGGTGAAGATTACTCTGTTGAAACTGCTCTTGTTGTAGCAGAACTTTACAGACACAATGGTGAATGGAAGTTCAATGCTATTGGTAGTGGTTTTGCTGGTGGTCTTGGCGCTCTTTGCAATAACTTTGGTTTAACAGTAGCTTAATTATAAGCAATAAGGGTAATGGGGTATTTCACCCCATTACTTCTTATTATGTATTATTCCGATTAGATAGTAATATAACTTTATAGTTATTTTTTATACATAATGAATTTTAAGAGGTGAAATAATAATGCGTTTAGGTGGAATGGGCAATGGACAGCCTAATGGTATGAATCCTATGGGTAATCAGGCTCCTATGGGTAATCAGGCTCCTATGAATAATGGTATGAACCCTATGGGTAGTCAGGCTCCTACAGGTGTAATTAATCTTGTAAAAGGTCAGAAAATTGATTTGACAAAGGGTAATCCTTCTTTGAATAAGGTTACTATTGGTCTTGGTTGGGATGTAGCTGATATTCCTGGTGTAGAATTTGACCTTGATGCTTCTGTATTTATGGTAGATAATACTGGTAGAACAGAACAGTCTGGTTTTATTTTCTATAATAATCTTCGTGGTCCTGGTGTTGAACACATGGGTGATAATAGAACAGGTGCTGGCGATGGTGATGATGAACAGGT